>CAYPNL010000210.1:0-4083 GCA_964412045.1 uncultured Desulfobacteraceae bacterium | reverse complement strand
AAAAATGGTCCTTTTCGACTTTTTACGAGTTTGTCAACCTTGAACCTCTGAACCTTGAACCTGCTATATATGGCTGAAAGCCTCATGGCCATCCCGGTCGCTTCGAAGATCATCTTCATCGAAAGAACTTCCGCTATTCAAAGTTCATAGTTCCGATTATAAAATTGACAAAGCAATTTTATAGCTTGACGGGCCTCTTGTGCCGTAAGTAGTATGACCCGAATTTATTGGAGCTATTGCGCATGAAGAGATACGGATTGGTTTCCATAGCCGGGCCTGAGGAGGCGCAGCGGGTAATCAATGTCACCCTGGGAAAGGAAAAGGCGGATCTGGCGCTTCTCGATGCAACCATCCTCAATGTGTATACCGGAGAGTGGCTGGAGGGGTGTTCGTTGAGCGTAAAAGGCGAGTGGATAGCCTATGTAGGTCCTGATCCGAAGGATACGATCGGCCCAAATACCCAGGTCATTGATGCCAAGGGCAAAACCGTCATCCCGGGATTCATAGACGGGCATGCCCATCTGGCGGACCAGCTTTACACCGTTGATGAGTTTCTCCGCTATGCCATGGCCGGCGGCACCACGACCATTATCACCGAGACCATGGAGGTATTCCCGGTGATGGGCTACGAGGGGGTGATTGATTTTCTGGAATCCCTGAGAGATCAGCCCATAAAGCTATTCGGCACGGCGCCTGCCATGGTTTCCACGAGCAAACGGGCGCAGGGCATCGCAAAGGGAACGCTCAAGAAGATTCTCTCCAGGGATGATGTGGTGGGCCTGGGCGAATCCTACTGGCAGGAGGTGATAGGTAAGCCGGAAGAGTACTTCCCGCTTTTTCAAGAAACCCTGAAGCTCGGAAAGAGATTGGAGGGGCACTCTGCCGGGGCAAAGGGCAGAAAGCTGATGGCATATTCGGCCTCTGGCATATCATCGTGTCATGAGCCTATAACGGCCGATGAGGTCCTGGAGCGGCTGAGGCTGGGGATGCACGTCATGATACGGGAAGGGAGCGTACGGGCTGATCTTGACTCCATAGCGGCGATAAAGGATGCGGGCGTGGAGTTCCGAAGGCTCATGCTGGTAACAGACGGCGTGAGCCCAGGGGATCTGCTCGAGAAGGGCTACATGGAAGGGGTCGTGCAGAAGGCTATTGAGTGCGGGTTTGATCCTATCTATGCCGTTCAGATGGCAACCATCAATGTTGCCGAGTACTTCTCTCTGGATGGGATCGTCGGGGGTATTGCGCCCGGAAGGCATGCGGATATGGTAGTGATCCCAAACCCGAAAGAGATTGCTGCGGAGTACGTGATCAGCAAGGGCCGGGTTATCGCCCGGGAAGGCGAGCTTCTCGCTTCCCCGAGAAGGCACACCTTCAGGGAGAAGAGCAGAGAAAGCGTTCACCTGAAACGCAGCCTTCAGGCATCCGATTTCGCCATACGGGTCAGGAATGCCGCCCAGGAAGTAAAGGCGAGGGTCATCGATCAGGTGACAGGTCTGGTCACCAAGGAGCTCATAGTCTCTATGCCGGTTGTTGACGGCGAGATCAGGCAGGATGTGGGCAGGGACATCATAAAGGTTGCAGCTATCGACAGGAGGTTTTTGCCGGGAAAGACATTCGTGGGGCTCATCAGAGGATTCGGGTTGAGAACGGGAGCGTTTGCCAGCACCAAGGCATGGGATACCTCTGATATCATCGTGGTAGGTGAAAACGATGCAGATATGGCCCTTGCGGTAAACAGGATCTCCGAGCTCAAGGGAGGCGCCGTTGCCTGTGCCAAGGGGCGGATCCTGGCGGAGATCCCCTTGCCTATTTTTGGGCTCATATCCGATCTGCCGCTTAAGGTGATTGCAGGCAAGATAGGGGAGGTTACGCTCGCCGTGAAGGAGCTCGGGTTTCCCTTTGAGAACCCCCTTCTGACCATCAACACCCTTACCGGTGCGGCCATACCCTTTTTGAGGATCTGCGAAGAGGGCCTGGTGGATCTCAAGTACGGAAAAGCAGTGGGCCTTATCATTCATTAAGGTCCAGGTGTGCTCTCAGGTTCAATCAAATTGACTGAAGGAAAATAGGTCTTATATCGTGATACATTGAATTATCCCTCTCTAACAAAGAAACTGATAACAGCCACGGTTACAAGCGCCGTTACTCCGCCGAAGAGGAAGGGTGCGCTGGGGAGAACGGAAAAGAAAACCCCTGCGATGATGCTGGCCGGGAGCAGGCCTGCTCCCACAATGGTGTGGTAAAAACCCAGGGCAGTCGCTTTTGAACCCTCCGGCGCTATGTCGGAGACGAACGCCTTCTCCACCCCCTCGGTCATGGCGTAGTAGACGCCGTAAGCGGGCCAGAAGCACCACAAGAGAAAGTTCGCCTCCGGGGTAATAAAACCGAATGCGATGTATACCGCCGCATAGAGGCTGTATCCAGCCATAAGCACCTTTTTTCTTCCAATCCTGTCCGAGAGGGAACCGAAGAATGTTGCCAAGAGCGATGTGGAGAGATTAAAAGCGAGGTACATGAGCACAACGGTTGAGAGAGCATGCCCCAGGTTCATACTTCGAAGGAGCAGGAATTGGTTCGAGGAGTTCCCGAGGGTAAAGATGAACTGGGCGAGAAAAAAGACCCGCAGGTTTTTATCGTAGCCGCGAGGATCAAGGCTCGGCTTCGGCCCTTGCCTGGTGCCCAGAACTGTACGCACCTCTGTATCCTTGATGAAGAAGAAAAACACTACCCCTATGATGGCCGGCACAACGGAGATGAGAAACAGGAAGTAGAAGTCACCTAAATCCGTGATCGTCTTGGTCGCGGGGTCCATAAACCCCAGGACCAGGAAAAAGCAAATAAGCGTGCCCAGGGCTGCACCGGCAAAATCCATTCCCCTGTGGAAACCAAAGGCTTTCCCTTGTGTCTCCCGGGCCGTTGATTCAGAGATGAGCGCATCCCGGGGCGCGGTCCTGATGCCCTTTCCAACCCGGTCGAGGAATCGGGCGAGGAGCACGAAGTACCAGCCGAAAGAGGCCAGAATCAGCATCGGCTTTGCAAAAGCAGATGTGCTGTAGCCGAGAATAGCAGGAAGTTTCCTTTTCTGAATCCTGTCGGAATAATATCCGAAGAAGACCTTGAGCAGGCTTGCGGTGGATTCAGCCACCCCCTCAATAATTCCCAGGATCGGGCCCAACAATGCCTTCTGCGAGCCCATGATCATGCTCACGAAAGCCTGGATGAGAGGGTAGATCATCTCAGTGGAGATGTCGGTAAAAAAGGAGGTGAACCCGGCGAGAACGACGTTTCGGGAAATCCCGATCATTTTCACCTTTTGGTGAGTAGAACTGTCTTCGTGTTGAGAAACCCTCGTTGATGCCATGCTATTTTGTTTCCTTCACCTTGATTCTAGCTGTGGGAAAAGCATTCTTCGTATACCATCTCTTGTGGTATAGTAACTAGCGTAAAAAAGCATATGGAGTTCACATGATGGTTTTGAACGACAGCTCTCAGCCTATTCACAAAATCCATCTCCATGCGTTGGGGATTCTCGGATGCCTGATTGCCCTGTGTCTTGGTGGTGGATGTGCGAAGAGGGAGATGGTTAAGGAGTCTGTTCCCATAACAAGGTGGACCTGTGACAGGGAGGCGGATGAGGCCGTGAAGAGGCACGATTACGAAGAGGCTATTCGTCTTCATCAAAAAATTCTCGAGACCGAACCCGACAATGCCCTTGCCTTGTACCACCTTGGATATGCCTATGGGCAAACGGGGGATCATGAAAGAGAGGTCTTGTTTTATAAACGTGCGGCTGTGCTTGGATTCACTGAAGGCAATATCTTCTTTAACCTGGGGATGGCATACGGGGAGTTAAACCGAATAGATGAGGCCATAGAGTCCTTTAAAAAGGCCCTAACACTCGATCCCGACAGTGCGGATAATCACTTTGGGCTGGCCCTCGCATACCAGAGAAGCATGGCAGACCGTCCGGCGGAGCAGGAATTCTTGAAGGCCATTGAGCTCGATACGTCACATATAGAGGCGCGATTATACCTGAGCATGCTCTATGCGGATAGGGGGGAGATGCAAAAGGCTGCTCAG
>CAYPNL010000209.1:0-4986 GCA_964412045.1 uncultured Desulfobacteraceae bacterium | reverse complement strand
GAGCAGGGCGCCTGCCTGGGCAGCAGCAGCGCTGGCATCGGTCACCGATGAGGGGATGTCCTGGGGGGCGTGGAAGGCCCCTGAGGTGAAGATGCCGGGACAGGAGCTTTGAACGGGATCAAAGGTGGAGGTCTCTGCAAAGGAATCCTTGTTCAAGGCTATGCCCAATGACTCCATCATGCGAACCGTATCTTCTGATATCTCCATACCGACCGAGAGGATCACCATATCAAATCGCTCATCAACCGGCCTCCCTCTATTATCAAGGTAGGTCAGCTCCAGATCATCGGTCCCCGGCATCTCCTCTACGGTTGGTATCCTGGTCCTGATAAACCTGATGCCCTCCTTGTCGGCCCTGTTATAAAACCTCTCGAAGTCTTTGCCGAAGGCCCTCATATCCATGAAAAAGATGGCGCAATCCAGCTCATCGGCACTGTGTTCCCTGGAAATGAGCGCCTGTTTGATGGCATACATGCAGCACACAGAGGAGCAATAGCTGTGATCACAGTGATGGATGTCCCTCGATCCGACACACTGGAGCCATGCGATCTTCTTCGGTTCGCGTTCATCAGAGGGGCGCAAGAGCCTTCCACGAGTGGGCCCGGATGCGGAGAGAATCCTCTCAAACTCGATAGAGGTCAGCACATTCGGGTGCTTCGCGTACCGGTAATGGGTATACCGGGACGGATCGAAACTCTCAAAACCGGGCGCCAGGATGATTGAACCGACAGCAATTTCTATGGTTTCATCCTGCTGGGTAAAGTCAATGGCCCCCAGTTCGCAGAATTCAGCACATACCTGACATCCACCGGTCTTAAAGTGCATGCACACATCTCTATCGATAACCGGGGTATTGGGAACGGCCTGGGCATAGGGCACATACAGGGGCTTGCGGCCTTTCAGGCCCCTCTCATATTCGGAGGGAATGGGCTTGATGGAATGCTTGGTGATATCTTCCAGCTTGATATGTCCGGTCGGACACACTGAGATGCATGCCCCGCAGGCCATGCACACATCAGTCTGGATATGAAAAGGGGTCTCCACCTTCATGTCCATGCCCCGCCCGGTCATGGTGATGGCGCTGTTTCCCATCCTTTCGCATATACGCGTACACAGACCGCACAGGATGCAATCATCATTTTCCTTGGTGAAGCGCGGCTCTATGATGTCATATTTTTTCGCCAGGTCCTGTATAACGGGCACATTGGGGCACCTGGCCAACAGCAATTCCACAATAAGCTTGCGGCCCTCGTGCACTGCCTCTGTGTCGGTAAAGACCTCCATCCCTTCCCATATGGGGTAGTTGCATGCCGTGACAAAGCGGGTTCTGTGTCCATCGAAGAGTTCTACCGTACAGAGCCGGCACGCTCCGGCAGGTTCGAGAGCCTTATGGTAGCAAAGGGTAGGGATCTCCACGCCATACCTCTGCGCCACCTGGAGGATAGACTCCCCTTCGTATCCTTGGACCTCGGTACCGTTGAGTTTAAAGGTGATCATAGACACTGGTCATGCATCCTCCCTCTACCTCACCACAATGGCATTGAACTTACAGGCATCGTAGCAGATCCCACACTTGATGCATCTATCCTGATCCAGCAGATGGGGCTTTTTTTTCTCTCCGGTAATTGCCCCCTGCGGGCACTTAAGGGCGCAGAGATGGCAACCGGTGCATGCTTCTGTATCGATCTCATAATGAAACAGCGCCTTGCAGACCCCTGCCGGACATCGTTTCTCCGTGATATGGGCCTCGTATTCATCCCTGAAATAACGAATGGTCGTCAGTACCGGATTGGGAGCAGAGGTACCCAGGCCGCAGAGTGAGAATTTTTGTACCATGCCGCCCAGCTCCTCAAGGAGTTCTATGTCTCCCTGCCTTCCGTTGCCCTCGCAGATATCGTTGAGGATCTCCAGCATCCGTTTTATGCCCTCCCGACACGGGGTGCATTGACCGCATGACTCTTCACTCAGAAAATCCAGGAAATACCGGGCCACATCCACCATGCAGGTGTCCTCATCCATCACGATCATACCGCCGGAACCCATCATGGAGCCCACCGTTGCGAGCTCGTCGAAGTCTACGCCCAGATCCAAGAACGCTTCCGGGATACATCCGCCCGAAGGGCCTCCGGTCTGAACCGCCTTGAACCGTTTACCTTTGGGGATCCCCCCGCCTATCTCGTAGATAATGGTTCGCAGGCTGGTCCCCATGGGGACCTCTACCAGGCCGGTATTGGCGACCTTGCCCACCAGGGAGAATATCTTGGTTCCCTTGCTCTTCTCCGTGCCGATGGAGGCATACCATTCTTTCCCCCTGTCGATGATCACCGGCACGTTCGCCCAGGTCTCGACATTATTGAGATCGGACGGGCTTTCCCGAAAACCCTTCTCTACCGTGTGCACATACTTGGCCCTCGGGCGCCCGACCCTGCCCTCCAGGGATGCCATTAAGGCAGTGGATTCCCCGCACACAAAGGCTCCTCCCCCACGGCTGATGCGGACATCGAAATCGAAGCCGGAGCCGAGGATATCGGTGCCGAGGAGTCCTCGTTCCCTGGCCGCATCCAAGGCTATGGTAATATTTTTCACCGCCAAGGGATACTCGTGGCGCACATAGACGTAGCCCTCGTGGGAACCGATAGCCAGAGCCCCGATAAGCATTCCCTCCAGAACGCTGTGTGGATTGCCCTCCAGGAGACTTCGATCCATGTATGCTCCCGGATCCCCTTCATCCGCATTGCAGATGACATAGCGTTCACCTTCTTGAAGGCGGCAAGTCTCCCATTTTTTCCCGGTTGGAAACCCGCCCCCGCCGCGGCCCCTCAATCCCGATCCCTTTATCTCATCGATAATCTCCTCCGGGCTCATATCGAACAGGGCCTGGGCAAGGGCGCTATATCCCCCCACGGCCAGATAATCCTCGATGCTGGTTGGATCGATCACCCCATTATTGCCGAAGATGATCCTTTTCTGAAGTCTATAGAACGGGATATCGTGCTCAAAGGTGAGCTTCTGTTTCGTGACAGGATCCCTGAACAGAAGAGACTCCACGATCTCTCCCCCCTTTAGGGTCTTCTCAACGATCTGTGAGATGTAGTCTTCCTTGACCTGGGGATAGAAGATTCCCTCCGGATGGATCACCATGATGGGCCCTTTCTCACAAAAACCATGGCAGCCCGTGAGTTTTATCTCCACCGCGTCTTGCATGCCATGTTTTTCAATCTCCTCGCGCAAGACCCGGTATACCTTTGCTGTTCCGTAGGCCGAGCAACCGGAGCCCGCACACAGGGAGACCACTTTCCTTGTCGTGTCTTCCCTGTTTGCCAGAATGGCGTTTCTGAGCTGATCCAGGGATTCCCTGCTCTCCAATCTCGCGCCTACTGCCTCCATTATTACTGCTCCTCCGCCATGTACTGCTCGAGAAGCTTCTCGGCGCCTGAACGATCGATGCCGCCATAGATTTCCTTGTTCACCATAACCACCGGCCCTGAGGCGCAACAGCCCAGGCATCGAACGGCCTGCACGGTAAAGAGAAGGTCATCCGTACTCTGGCCTTCCTTGATATGGAGCTTGTCTTCAATGGTCTCCATGACCTTGTCCGCACCTCGCACGTGGCAGGCTGTCCCCGTGCACACACTGATAATATATTTACCCCGGGGCTCCAGGCTTATGCTCTTGTAAAAGGTAGCCACGCTGTAAATGAGGCTTTCTTGTATCCCCAGTCTCTCCGCCACCAGGGGAACGACTGGGCGGGGGAGGTACTGGTAACGGTCACAAATATCCTGAAGGATCATCAAGAGCGATATCGGATCAGCATGGTAGCTCTCTATGATTCGCTCTACCTCATGCCAGTCAATGGCAGCACTCTCATCCATTGTTCTAGTAGCCATCGCGGATATCTCCTGGGTGACTCATTGCACGAGAACAGGGATCACCTGATGGTGACCGCCTGATTGGTGACCGGGCAGGCTTCAACGCACATGCCGCAGCCCGTGCACAGGTCCATATTGATGCTGCGCGCCCTTTTCCTGATCCTTACCGTGAAGTCTCCTGCCGAGCCCTCAACGGACTCGATATCGGCATAGGTAATGATCTCGATGTTTGAATGCCGGCCGACCTCGACCAGTTTAGGTGAGATAATTCACATGGCGCAGTCGTTGGTGGGAAAGGTCTTATCGAGCTGTGCCATGACCCCGCCAATCGATGGCGAGCGTTCCACGAGATACACGTAGTAGCCGGAGTTGGCCAGGTCAAGGGCGGCCTGCATGCCGGTGATGCCGCCGCCGACAATGAGGACCGAGCCAATACGTTTCTCAGACATATCGATCATCCATCCCTCTAATCTCTTTTATGTTGATCTTCCCTTTTTGCGAGCAAGGTCTTTGCCTCCTCTGCTATTGCCGGGAGCGGAGGAAGGCCTGCCTTTGATCGCTTCTTGTTGTCGAACTCATCGATAACGTAGATCTTTCCTTGATCCTTAAGCAGCTTTTCCTGGGTGCTTATCCCCAAGGGCGCATTCGTCTCGGCAATCGCCAGGTTTTTGAGGTGATTGATAATATCAGTGATCTTTATCCCCATAGGGCAGTTCTCCTGGCACGTATAGCAATCGGAGCAGAGCCAGATCATTCCACCTTTCAGGAGCTCCTCCCTGAGACCGAGAACGAGCATCCTCATAATCCTCAGGGGATCGTATGAGTCAGTCACCCTGTGCACAGGACAGCCAGCGCTGCACGTGCCGCACGCCAGACATCCCCTGAAGCCGCTCAAGAACTCAACTGAATCGATCTCTTCTATCAAGCTGGGCTCTGATTCCCTTACATGAATCCTTTTCATCGCCTTTGCTTATACCTCAAGCCGGGCCTCCAGCTCCTTGGTACTCACGGAATTCAGGTTGAGCCCAAGCTCTTTTCTGTCCATACCCATCGCAAGACCGATTATCTGCGGCAAGTAGAGGACGGGGATAGCATACTCTTCCCCGAATTTGGCCTC
>CAYPNL010000208.1:0-4814 GCA_964412045.1 uncultured Desulfobacteraceae bacterium | reverse complement strand
CTCCCTTCGGTCTGAGCTCAGGGTCGAAGACAGGATGGTGAGTCGTTCGACTTTGCTCACGACCATGAGCGTGTCGAATGGCTTGTCGAACCATTTCTTGAGTTGTATAGACAGATACTTGGGGAGATTCAAAGTTCACGATGAGATCGTGTTGCCTTTGGAAAGGGGTTTCTTGGTCTTCTTGAGCACCCTGATATCGGCAATCCCGGTTGACGGATATTGACCATCCTTGTCTTTTTCGAGATACTTCACCATATCCCAGATGGTAGCGAGGGCTATCGAGACGCCCACCAGTGCCTCCATCTCTACGCCGGTCATCGCCTCGGCCTTTACATGGCATCTGGCCTCAATAAAAGTGTCTGCGAGTGCAAAACTCAAATCAACGGTATTCAAGGGGATCTGATGGCAGTGGGGGATGAGCAGATAGGTCTCCTTTGCGGCTCTCATGGCAGCCACTTCGGCGACGAGCAGGGGGTCTCCTTTTTTAATCCTCTTCCTCTTTACCAATTTCACCGTCTCAGGTGAGAGGATGATCCTTCCCGAGGCCACCGCCTCTCTCAGCACTACCTCCTTACCACTTATATCAATCATGCCCATCTTTTTTCCTGGTAAGGGGAACCTTGAAGTACTTTATGCCCTCTTCCTTAAGCACCTCCTCCTCTCCTGCCGTTGCACTTCCCCGTATATTTCTCTTGTCCGTAACACCATAGTGCATTTTTAAGGCCTCCTTTGAGAACTCGGTGCCCACATCTTCGAAGTTATCGTGTATGTATTTCACGATCCCATGGGCGAGTTTTTGGTAATCGATCTCGCTCCCTTCTGGCGGTTTGTCCGCGTTTTGGCCGCTCTTGATGGAGACTGGGGAGAGCACCCTAGTGATCTGCATATCTTTGCAGATGGGACACGTGATCATCCCTTTGGCATTCTGCTCGGAGAATGAATCGAGGTCCTTGAACCAACCTTCAAATGTATGTCCTTTGGAACACCTGAGGTCAAATGCGATCATGCTCACTTCTTCTATGGTTTTTTATATCCGGATGAACATCCATAAGCCCCCACCGGCTCATTCGGCATGAAGCACCGCGAGTATTTTCGTGGTGCGGTCCCCGTGGCATTTCACAAGATGGGGGACGGTTGAATCATAGTATATGGCATCGCCCGGCTCAAGCAGATGAATCTCGTCTCCTAACCGCACCTCCATGGTGCCCTCGAGCACATAGATGAACTCCTGGCCATCATGGGTGGATCGTTCTTCCTCGATGTCCGTTGGTTCCAGGGTAACAAGAAAGGGCTCCATAAACCTATTCATTTTGTATGGTGCAAGGGACATGTATTCGTATCCATAGGTGTCGGTCTTCTTGGAGTCGAATCTGGAAATGAATTTTCCCTCATTCTTGCGCACGATCGTGTAAGGAAATTCCTCGGTTCCGGAGATGAAATAGCCCATCTTTTTATCTAAAGCCTTTGCCAGTTTTATGATTGTTCCCAAAGGTGGCGCGACCTTTCCCTCTTCTATCTCAGATAGGAGTTTAATCTCCAATCCTGTTCTCCGCGAAATATCGCTCAGGCTTAGCCCTTTATTTTCCCTGATCCCCCGGACACTGTCACCGACCTTCAAAACGGTCTTTTTCTCGGCAGGCTTTCTATCGGCTGTATCTCCTGGATGTTTTCCCTTATCCTTCGAATAAAACTGGCCGAGATCATCCAAGAAGTCCTCGTACCTATCGGGTTTCTTAGATGGGGTTTTTTCCTTCATTGATCTCCTCCTTCTGGAAACGGGTGTATATTTTTAAAGAAATATAGCAACCTTATAGGTCGGTGTCAATCTGCATAATTCCTCTGCATAATTCCCCTTCCCCAATTCAGCCAAAAGGCGGCGTTGACTGAATGTGATCCGTAGGCCACTGGCCACCCGATCTACGGATGAGCTGAACCGGGGGCAGAGATGAGGGGTTTCTCATGATTCAGCACCTCTGAATCTCTTGCGGAGGTGTTTTCCCTTGACTTATAAGGCCCTTTTATCGTTAATCTAAAATACAAGTGGTACCTTTTGAAAGTTCAACAGGATGATCTTTTATGGATGAAGCGAAAATCAGTACGGATAGGCCCGAAAGGAATGAGCCGGTACAGGAACTGAAAGGCATGCCAAGGATAAGCATAGGAGCTCAGTTAGCCGTGGTTGCGCTCGTGATGCTGATAGGCATGGGTGGGCTTGAGTGGCTGCTTCAGGTTGTGCATCCGGCAGGCACATGGGGCCGGCATCTTGCTGCAATCATCGGTGCCTCCCTTTTAGCCACCGTTATCGTCTATCTTATGGTGAGAAAGAACGATAGCTATCTTCGCGAAGCAAACACGGAGATTTCCACCACAAGACAACTCCAAGCTGAATTAGAACAAAAGGTAGCGGAGTTGGCCGAAGAACTCGTAGGGGCTACCAAACAGTTGAGGGAGGAAATGGAGGAGCGGAGAAAGATAGAAGATGCCTTGCAAGAAACGAAAAACGATTTGAAAAGCCGCCTCGATAAAGGGTCTGCTGAGATCACCTCTGCAAATCAAAAGCTCACTGAAGAGCTCAATGAGCTCAAGAAAGCATATGGCAGGCTCAAGAGGAGCGAGAAAAAATTCAGAAACCTGCTTAATACTATTGAGGATGGATACTATGAGGTAGACCTTGAAGGGAATCTCATCTTCTTCAATAATGCGTTGTGCACGATAGCCGGGCTTTCACGGGAGAGATTGACGGGCATGAATAACAGGGATTACACAAATCCGGAAACCGCACATAAGATGTACCAGGTCTTTAACAAGGTTTACAGGACAGGAGAGTCGGCCAAGGAATTCGATTGGGAGATTATACGGACCGACGGTTCCAAGAGGTATGTCGAGGCATCGGTTTCCTTGATCAAGGATTCAAAGGGTCAGGGGGTGGGGTTTCGGGGCATTGTAAGGGATATCACGGAACGCAAGCAAGCCGAAGAGAAGCTGAAATCCCTTCTGTACTCCTTTGGCCAGGCGTGGACAAAGTAAGCAGGATGCAGAGAAATAAGTAAATCTGAAGAAAAGAGTGAATTATTTCAGTCGATCTTTTTCGCATAAGTTTCTCGCCGTTTTAAGCCCGATCCTCACGTTCTGCGCCTCCCTTTTTCCTTCTTGACCTTGGCCTGGGAGGCTCTATGCCCTTGCTCCTGAGCCAGGCAGCCTCTTGGTGAAGGTCATGTAAGGCAGAGCGGATCAGAATGGCTTTGTACCTTTCAATTTCAGCCAGCCCATCGCTGAGCCCTAAGCAGTGGGAGAGCCTTCCAGCCTGCATCGGGTGGCGGGCTACGTGGGCCTTGAAGGCCTTCACATCCTTTGTTCGAAGAACCCGGTTCAATCCCCGACGAAACCCTGCATACCCGCGCTCTATCTCAAGCTCATCCATCCATGCCTCGATTTTCGAGATGGAACTATAGATAATCGCAAGTTCGTGGTCAATGGTTACCCCGAATTTAACAGAGGCGTTACCGCAGAATTATTACTGCTTGCTATGTGTTGCTATCGGTGATAGATAGTACAGCTTTCTGTGAGGGGCTTTTGTTGTTACAATGTGAGGAAAGAGAATCCATGAAAGTTATAAGGGTAGTATGCAATGCTCGATGATATTGGACGCATACGAAACATAGGAATCAGCGCACACATCGACTCAGGCAAGACCACCCTGACTGAGAGGATACTCTACTATACAAAGAGGATCTTCACGGTCCACGAGGTCAAGGGAAAGGACGGGGTCGGCGCCACCATGGATTTCATGGAGCTCGAGAAGGAGCGGGGCATTACTATTTCTTCTGCTGCCACGTATTGTGAGTGGCGGGGGCATGCGATCAACATCATTGACACGCCCGGCCATGTGGACTTCACCATCGAGGTTGAACGAGCACTGCGGGTCCTGGACAGCTCTATCCTGGTCCTGTGCGCGGTAGGGGGAGTGCAGTCCCAGACTATCAGTGTTGACCGGCAGATGAACCGGTACAAGGTGCCGAGGGTGGCCTTTATCAACAAGTGTGATCGGACGGGAGCCAATCCCTATAGGGTGATGGAGCAGCTTCGTATACGATTGAACCATAACCCGGTGCTCATGCAGATACCTATAGGGCTTGAGGATGCATTCTCGGGCGTGGTGGATTTGGTTTCCATGAAGGCCGTCTATTTTGAGGGGCCATTTGGAGGGGAGCTCAGGGAAGGGGAGATACCTGCCCATCTCCTTGATGAGGCTGCCAAGAAGAGGGAGCAGATGCTTGATGCAGCCTCCATGTTTTCAGATGAGCTGATGGAGGCTGTTTTCGATAATGCGGTGACCGAGGAATTGATCCGCCAGGCGGTACGAAAGGGCACCATCTCACGGCAACTCACTCCGGTGTACGTGGGATCGGCGTATAAAAACATAGGGGTCCAGCCGCTGCTCGATGCCGTTACGCACTACCTCCCCTCTCCCGCGGAGGTAAAGAACAGCGCTCTGGATATGGATAACGGGGGCAAGGAGGTAACGCTCTCCTCAAACCTGGATGATCCGCTCGTAGCGCTGGCTTTCAAATTGGAGGTAACCCCCTATGGGCAGCTTACCTATCTGAGGATATACCAGGGATCGATCAAAAAAGGGGATGATCTGGTAAATACAAGGACAAAGAAAGGGATCAAGGTGGGCAGGCTGGTGCGGATGAATGCCGATGAGATGGAGGATACCACAGAGGCAGGCGCAGGAGATATCGTGGCCCTTTTCGGGGTGGAATGCTTTTCAGGAGATACCTTCACCGATGGAACCCTGAACTATGCGCTGA
>CAYPNL010000207.1:0-2038 GCA_964412045.1 uncultured Desulfobacteraceae bacterium | reverse complement strand
TGTCTTCTAGGGTCTTTGTCCGTGTGCGCTCGTTTGAAGCGGCCTCCTGAGTTGTCTTTATTGGGGTATGATGGGAAAAAAGACACCTCCATGCCCATTCACCAGGTAGTTTCAAAGGGCTAACTTGTTACCTCTATTGCATACTACGATACGGATTTGGTAAGAGATTCGGGGGAAACTAGTCCGCGTATTTGAGCTGGTAGGCAAAGGAAGCGTTGATATTTAAGAATTGGACGGGGATGGTTTCAGGGAACGGTGGAAAGGGGCTTGCCAGCTCGATGGCCTTGATGGATGCGTTATCGAGGATTTGGTATCCGGAAGGGAGCTCTATCCGGGAGTTCACGAGGCGACCGTTTCTCTCAAGCCTGAAGACTATCAAAAGATTCCCTTGCACGTAGCTTTCCCGGGCGGCTACGGGATAGGTCCAATGCTGCTGTATCCTCTCCTTGATGATCGTTGCGTAAGGATAGTACAGGGCGTCTGCGGTGTCGAGCGAGATGGTGGCCTCATTGTTCTCCTGAGCGCTCTCTATAGGAGCCTTGCTGATCGGGGGCCGAGTCTCTTCGCTTTGTTCTTGAATCTCCTCCATGGGCGGACGGATAAGATCAACATTGAAGGCCCTGAGCTTAGCACCGAAGCCCGGAGCCATAAAGATATTCGGAGATCCCGCGAGAATGCCCGCATGGATGAGTGCAGATGCAAGGAGTGCCATCAGGATGATTCTTTTTCGTGTGATACCCGGGCAGAAACCCTTCGTATCAGGGAATTTCCTCTCAGCCATTGACCCATAGCTCCTCTTTCTTGGTGAACCACCATTCACTGCTATCGGTTTTGAGGATCTCATCCGCAAGGGTTTTGGCGAAGGCGCTGCTGAGCCGCTTCACCGAATAGGTGAGCCATTCCGCAGCTGATCTGTTTCCCAAGTCCTGCTGCCGTTTCAGCTCGAGGATAAAATCGAGTTGATCGGCATCGTGCACCAAGCGTGCCTCTATGCTTTGACGGGAGTTGAACTCATGTATCAAGGCTGAAATCTCCCCGCCGGAGGGGATCTTATGGGCGAGATCATTCACCGCCTTCTCCTCGTTCACCGTCACATATTTCTTGTTTACGTAATTTTGATCCCCGGTCCTGGCCTCGGGGAAGTCGTGGAAGAGGCTCATGAGGACGGCCTTTTGCACGTCTGCCTCAGGCTCTCTCTTTGCAAGAAGGTATGCGATGACCGCAACCCTGAAGCTATGATCGGCCACTGATTCACCACCAGTGCCAAGAAACTGGTACCCGGATCTCGGGGTCTTCTTTAACATGCCGACTTCAAAGAGAAAATTAACGATATTCCTCACCTTTCCCACCCTTTTTCCATGCTTTGTCGGCGGCCCGTTGAGCGATTCATCAGCTTCTTCTGCCGATTGTGGTCAGCTCGATCTTTCCCCATGTGGCCATGGTTTTTCCGGTGATAACGATTCCGCCCTTGATCACTTGGAATTCCCTGAATGCCTCGATTTCCCGTTTCAGCGCGTGCTTGCTTTTTATCCTGTTTCCGAGGGATGTGGCTGCGGCGTCGGCCACAGACGCCGATCGTGCCACGACACAGACTGCATCGGCCACACCGAGGCTCAGGGAATGCCCCACTGTTGCCGAGGAGGTGCAGATGCCTAGGGGCATCTGCAAGGGATCCATAATCAGGCAGAGCGCGTTGCTGAGGGGGGAGTTTCCGGCATAGACTGACACGGTTGCCGGCAGAGCCGTCTTGAGGAAGATGTCGCCGCCGTTTTCAACAATAACCTCCTCGCTATAATCAAGCAGACCGTTGCCCACGAAATCGGCGATGGTTCCAGCTACTGCTGCCATGGGGCCGACCTCGAACAGGCGGGTAGCGGCGATCATCTCCTTGACGATCTCCGGGGCAAAGGGATCATCAGGGTAAGGCAGCAGGGTGGTGGAGAAGTCCGGTTTTGAGCGTATGTAGCCCTCCAGTTGGCTGCGAAGGTTGTGGACCATGTCCCTGGTCTGCACGCTGAGATCCCGTGAGGCGCTGACC
>CAYPNL010000206.1:0-1697 GCA_964412045.1 uncultured Desulfobacteraceae bacterium | reverse complement strand
GACAATGACCAGGTGCTTGTGCGCATGGTTTGAAGCGGCACGCTGATGCCCCCTGTTCAAGGGTATGATGGGAAAAAAGACACCCCCATGCCCATGCGTTTCACCAACGGCGCCTCTTGTGCCTCGAGCAAAGGCCGGGATTAGTTTTCAAAAGGCTAACGTGTTACGAAAGATTAATCCAGGGCGATCGTTACGATAGTTGCCTACACGCTCGGGATGTAGATTGAAAAGGTGCTCCCCTTTCCCGGAGTGCTCTCGACCGATACCCTGCCGCCATGGGCCTGGGCGATGTGTTTGACAATGGCGAGCCCCAGGCCTGTGCCTCCCATGTGCCTGCTGCGAGCCTTGTCGATCCGGTAAAAACGCTCAAAGAGCCGGGGCAGATGCTCTTTTTCTATGCCGCAGCCCTGGTCGTGGATACTGATGTTGATCTGTCCATTGATCTGCGCGGCCTTGATCAGGATCGTGCTCCCCTCATCGCTGAACTTTACCGCATTATCGATGAGGTTCACGACGGCCTGCTCCAGGAGGGCGGGGTTTATGGCCGCCTTCAGTTCATCGCTGCACGAGAGCTCAATGGTTATATTCTTGGGCGTTGCTTTGATCTCACAGACCTGGATTGCTGTTATAAGGACATCCCGGATGCGGCCAACGTGAAGCTTAATGTGCTCTCCTTCAGCCCCGCGCTCGATTCTTGAGAGGCTAAGGAGGTCTTCGATAATGGCCTCCAACCGATCTACATGCTTTTCAACGATCCCCAGAAACCTCTTGCTTTCTTTGGGGTCTTTTACGGAACCGTCCCGCAGGGTCTCCACGAATCCCTTAATGGCTGTGATAGGGGTTCTGATCTCATGAGAAACATTGGCCACAAAATCACGCCTGATGTTCTCAAGCCTCCACAGGCGTGTTACATCGTTCAAAACGATGAGCGCCCCGACCCGGTGTTCATCGCCGCCTTGGAGGACCGTCCCGTGAGCGCTGATAATCCTCTCTATATCCGAGTAAAGGACGATATCCCTTTCAACCGGCTCCTGACTGGTGAGGGCCTTTTTCACAAAATCGTGCAGGACCGTGTTTCTGACCACTTCCTGGATACTCCGGCCTTTCACCGTGGCGACATCGCACGAGAACATTGCTGCTGCTGCCTCATTCATGCTTATAATGTGTTCTTCCTCATCTACCGCGATAACCCCCTCGATCATGCTTGAGAGCATGGCCTCGATCTCGTTTCTCTGCTGCATGACCGTATCGATACGATCCCTAAGCTGGGCGGCCATCTGATTTATTGCATCGGAGAGGCTTCCTATCTCATCCGATTGATTGACCTGGGACCTTGCTTGAAAATTGCCATGAGAGATGGACTCAGCAGTCCTTTTAATCTCTTCGATAGGGCGCGTAATCCTGCGGGAGATCACCAGGCTCAGGATAGCGGCGAAAAGGGCTATGATAAGCCCCCCGAGCGCTATTTCGTTCCGGATATTGCGGATGAGGGCTTCGATGGAGGTGATGGGAATAGATGCACGAACAACGGCGAGGATTCGGTTATTCTTTATGATGCGCACTCCCACGTACATCATATTCTGTGCAAGGGTCCGGCTATACCGTACAGACATACCGAAGGGGTTATTCAGTGCCTGGATAAACTCAGGCCGGTCCAGGTGGGTGTCCATAAGGGAGGGATCCTCCTCGGAGTCACC
>CAYPNL010000205.1:0-3328 GCA_964412045.1 uncultured Desulfobacteraceae bacterium | reverse complement strand
TCTACGAGCTTTGATACGAGCTTTGTCACATCAGCATCATCGTCAACAACGAGAACCTTCTTCATGATGATCCCCCTTTATTTCTTATTAGCCACCAAGCTTAGTGACTCAATAATTACTTCTCAGCTGAGAATGAGCCCTATCGGCCCTCCTTTGCCATCGCCTCCTCTGTGGTCACATCCCGAAAGGGAATCCGAATGGTAAAGGTCGATCCCTTTTGAGGTTCCGAGTCTACGGTAATAGTCCCGCCGTGTTGCTTCACGATCTTCTGGGTATTCAGAAGCCCGAGACCGGTGCCCCTTCCTTCCTTGGTGGTGAAAAAACTCCTGAACAGGTGTCTCTTGATCTCTTCATCCATACCGCAGCCATTGTCAGAGACCTCGAATCCGACCTCCCTATCATCTTCGCGCATGGTTCGCAGGTGCACGGCCCACTTCTTGCTTTCACTGGGATCGAAGATGCAGGCATCGATGGCGTTTGAAACCAGGTTCTGCAAACACTGTTGAATCCCCTTGGGATCAAGAACAACCTCCCGCAAGGAGGGATCGAGATCCATGATAATCTCGATGTCATGCTCCCCTGCCTTCGTGCTCAAGCCCTCACAGATTTTTTTGGCGATATCATTGGGAACGCAGCTCTCGTATTCCGGCTCACTGTCTTTTGAGTACTCAAGCAGATCAAGCACCAGATCAGACATCCTGCCTATATTCCTTTCCATTATCTCCCAGCCGGTCTGAAGGGAATCAGGCTCATGTTCCTTTGAGGCCACGTTCACCAGATAGACGCCGCCCTTGAGTCCGAACAAGACATTCTTGATATAATGGGCAATGCTGCCTACGGTTTGCCCGATCGCAGCGAGCCTTTCCGACTTGATCAACTCCTGCTCCAGCCTCCTTATCTCATCAACCCTTTCCTCCACCTCCCGCTTTACCGTGCTCCAGTACCTGACCCTCCGTGAGAGCTCTCTATAGTCAAAGGGCTTGGGGATATAATCATCCGCCCCAATATCCAACCCCTTCACCTTATCGGGCACCTTGGCCTTCACCGTGAGCATGATGATGGGGATAATACGGGTATCGTCGGAGCTCTTGAGCCTCCTGCACACCTCATAGCCGTCCATCCTGGGCATCTTGATATCCAGTATCATGACATCGGGCCCATATTCAGCTACCTTTTGGAGGGCCTCCTCACCATCAAAGGCCTCTAACGCGTGATACCCCTCGGCGCTTAAGCGCTTGGTCAGCAATTCCACAGTATCCTCATCATCATCTACTACCAATATCTTGGCCCTATACGTCATACTACGTTCACATGTGGATTATGGTTTCTGCCTTAGGAAATGCTCGATCTGGCGAGGAAATTCCCTGACATTAATGGGTTTGGTGATATAGCCGTCAAAACCTGCTGCCAGGGCCTCCTCCCTATCGCCCTTCATGGCATGGGCCGTCAGGGCGATTATCGGGATATGGTGAAGATCCTGATCGCGCTTGAGCCTTCTCGTTACCTCATAGCCATCTATCTTGGGGATGTAGAGATCCAAGAGGATCAGATCCGGTTGTTCAGCCTTTGCCCTTTCTACCGCCTCCTGCCCGTCAACCGCCTCAATTGGCTGATAGCCGTTATGCTTCAATACCTTGATCACCATTTCGCGGTTATCCTGATCATCCTCCACCACGAGTACCTTTTTTGCTGAGCCTTGCCCGACGCCTCTATCGTTCATAACGACTCCTCGTTTAAGCCGCTCATAAGGTTTCGAGGGTTCTGTTCACCGTCTCGAGGATCTCCTCCATGCCGAGTATCCCCTTCTTCATGATCCTTTCCACCTTGCCATTCAGGTCGTGTGCCTGCGTTCTCGTCAATTCCCTGCCGGTAAGTACGATGATCGGGATCTGCCTGGTTTCCTCACTTTCTTTCAGGTACTCGATGACCTCAAAGCCATTCATGTTCGGCATCATGAGATCCAGGATAATGAGGTCCGGTCGAGAGTGCTTGACTGATTCAATAGCCTGCTCACCATCGTAGGCCTTTGCGATCTGGTACCCCTTTTCCCCTAAGAGCTTGCTGATCAAGGCAACCTGATCCGGTTCGTCGTCCACCACCATAACCCTCTTCGCAGCTGCCGCGTGAGAGGGCTTGAGCCGTTCTGCTGTGCCCGCTTCTCCATAATCCAGGCTGGCAGTTTCTGCCTCTACAGGCAAGGTAAAGCAAAAGGTAGTGCCTTGCCTGTATGTGCTCTTCACCCAGATATCTCCCTTCTGCATCTCAACCAGCCCTTTACAGATACTGAGCCCTAAGCCCGCGCCCCTATATTGATTGGTGGCGAGGGTATCGAGCGTCCTAAACTTATCGAAAAGCCTATTCAGGTCCCTTTTCCTGATCCCTTTGCCGGTATCTGAGATACAGACCTCCACGAATCTGGGCGGTCCGCCTTCCCCACGTATGATCCCAGAGGCTTTGGCCTGCACGGTAATACGACCCTCCGAGGTAAATTTAATGGCATTGTCAACAAGATTCGTAACCACCTGCCTGACCCTATCCTGATCTGCGTGGGCCAGGGGCAATCCTTCATCAAAGGCCGTTTCTAACACTAAACCTTTTTTATCTAGTAACGGCTCAAGAGCGGAAACCGTTTCCCGTATAAGATCTTTGACATTTACCGGCTTCAGGTCCAGCTCCATCCTTCCGGACTCAATCTTGGATATATCCAAGACATCATTGATGAGCGTAAGCAGATGTTTGGCATTCTTTTGTACTTTGGTGAGGCTCTTCTCCTGCTCACCGGTGATCTCTCCATCCACCCGATCCAGGATAAGATCCGTATATCCGAGAATGGAATTCAGTGGAGTCCTGAGCTCATGAGACATATTCGCGAGAAATGAGGTTTTGAGCTCATCAAATCTCTTAAGGTGCATGTTTACCTGCTCAAGCTCCGCTGTCTTCTCCTCCAACTCATCGCAGACCCTCTGCTGCGCTTCCCTCGCCTCACGGCGCTCGGTAGTGTCCCACAGGGTCTCGATGGAACCGACCGTCTTGCCGTTTGCATCCCTGATAGGGGCAGCCGTAAAAAAGAGCCATTTGCCTCCCTCCCCTATGTGCGGAAAGAACTCCTCTGCCTCGTAAGCTCCCTCGATGAGGGCAGACTTCCTCCAGCTATGTCCATAGTATTTCTCTATCTCCTGCTCATCCATCTCATCCACGATCACATCGGCCATGATAGGTCTTTTTTCAGGCCGAAAGGGGAGCCACTGTTTATTCGTGCCCACGATCTCATCGGCCTGGTAGCCCGTGAGTTTCTCGCAGGCCCTGTTCCAGTGGGTTACGATGTGCT
>CAYPNL010000204.1:0-11914 GCA_964412045.1 uncultured Desulfobacteraceae bacterium | reverse complement strand
TTTTGGTCATGAAAAGGGTGCATTCACAGGAGCAATCCGGAGGAAGAAAGGGCGATTCGAGCTTGCAGATCGGGGTACCATCTTCCTGGATGAGATAGGAGAGATCCCGACTCCTACCCAGCTCTTGCTGCTTAGGGTGCTGCAGGAGAGGAAGTTCGAGCGGGTCGGGGGGGAGCAAACCATCGAGGTAGATGTTAGGATTGTCGCAGCTACAAACCGCGATCTGAACAAGGAGATGATGGACGGTAGATTCAGGGAAGACCTCTACTATCGGCTTAATGTAATTCCCATCCTGGTGCCCCCTCTCAGGGAGAGGGAAGAGGACATTCCCCTTTTAGCGAAGCATTTTCTTGACATGTATGCATCTGCCAGCAAGAAGGACATTCGAGGCTTTTCAGAAGAGGTCATGGAGATTTTTCTGAACCACAACTGGCCCGGCAATGTGAGGGAACTCCAAAATGTCGTGGAGCATGCAGTGATTCTCGGAAAAGGCGAGGTGATTACCGAGAACGACCTCCCCCAAAACCTGCGGTGGGCTATCCCTCGAGCTGAGGAGCCTCCCAGATCCCTGAAGGAGACCGAGAAAAACCTTATCCTGAAGGTCCTGAAGGAGGTTGGGGGAAATAAGTACCGGGCCGCAAAGAAATTGGGCATCACGAGGAGCACGTTATACGGGAAGGTGAAAAAACATAGGATTGTGATCCCGGAAAAAGAGTAAGGGCTGTGTCTAAATTGATACATATAAGTCTAAAATTAAACCATACTGTAACCTATTTAATTTATTAATTAATTTTTATCCTCTACCGCCTCTCTCAGTCCAATTTTGGACAATATGCCGCTCTCGTCTCATGCGATATGGTGAGAAAGTGGATCCAGGGATTTTTTGAGTGACGCGATGGATATCTTAACGTGGCTTATTTGTATGTATTTTTTAACCTTTATCTCACAGTTATCCTTTGAACTATGCCCATGGCACTAAATTTGCCTTATAATTTGACTACATGGTGCATACGCAAAGAGGAGAGAAGCCACATGGCCGGAAATATCCTTATCGTTGATCAGAACCCTGACTACCGGGAGATTCTCGAGGGATTGCTGGAGAAGAGGGGTTATAACGTAACCTCGATAGAGGATGGCTACCAGCTCAACGGATTTCTCGAGGATAAGGGCTTTGATATTATCTTTCTGGATAACCAGACAGGAGGGATACGGAAAGAGGGCCTGTTCATGAAGATCAAAGCACAATGCCCACAGTGCCATGTTATCGTTATAGCCTCGAAAAAGGGGGATGGATTTATTAAGGAGGCAATGGAGGCGGGCGCATACGGTTGTATTAATAAGCCCTTTAATCCTGATGAAGTCTTAACCATGGTGCGTCACATCATTTGCGATCGATGAAATCAGAAATAAATCAGGTGATAGGAGACGAGAGAAGAGGGAAGCGATGATCAGCAAATGTCCAGGGCAGGATACGCAGTTCTGGGGTTCGGATGCTATCTACTCCGCAGAATGCCCGAATTGCGGCAATCCGGTTGAGTTCTTTAAGGACGATATCCGCAGGCGATGCACGCAGTGCGGCCACACCTTTTTCAATCCAAGGCTCAACCTGGGATGCGCCAGATGGTGCCAGTTCGCTGATCAGTGCGTTGGGGCCATGGACAAGGATGATTTCAAGGAGCTCATCCTCGCCGGCATGAAGGAGCACTGCGGGGATGATCCGGAGAAAATAGATCAGGCATTAGAGGTGTTAGAGCGTGCCGAGGAGAGTATGGAGCAACAAGAGGATGTGAATCCCAAGGTGGTGCTAGCCGCTGCCGCCCTCTACGGCATCGGTATCGATGAGAGAGGCAGAACCGTGAAAAGAGGACCGGCAAAGGACAAGGTGAATTTCCCTACCGTCCGGGATATCCTTGAAAGCTCAGGCGCTCGGGATAAGATCATCGAGGAGGTGTGCAGGATATTGGAGAACCACAGGCACCCTGAACGAGAAAACACCTCAGAGGGCAAGATAGTGCATGATGCCTATCTGCTTGCACGACGCACGAGGGAGTCAGGTACTCCGGACGGGGTAGAGTTGAACTCAGGGATTATTCAGTCGGGGCGTGTTTGACGGAGGGTTGAACCTGGAACATTCCATCTGGAACCGCTTATGAGGAACTAGGGAGAAGAATGACGATACAATCAAATCAACACGATAAAAAATTACTGGTTATCGACGATCTGAGGGTGGAGGTACAGGGAAAGGAGATCCTCCACCATGTGGATCTCGAGATCGACAAAGGTGAAATCCACGTGCTCTTAGGGCCGAATGGATCGGGAAAGACCACCCTGCTTATGTCGGTTATGGGTTTCCCTGCCTATCGCGTTACCGGTGGAAAGATCTTCTTTAAGGGACAGGATGTTACGAGACTCCCCCTTAATGAAAGGGCACAGTTGGGCATAGGGCTCTCCTTCCAGAGGCCGCCGACCATTCGCGGGGTCAAGACACGGCAGATGCTGGAGATCTTCCATAAGGGGGAGGAGGATATTAAATCCATGGCACAGGACCTGGATTTCGAGGAATTCCTTGATCGGGACCTCAACCACGGTTTTTCAGGAGGAGAGATCAAGCGCTCCGAGCTCTTGCAGCTCATGGCTCAGAATCCGGACTTTGTACTCCTGGATGAGCCGGAGTCCGGGGTCGATCTGGAAAATATCGCCTTAATCGGAAGGGTTATCAAGGAATTGCTCCAGAGAGATCTAAAGCCGGAGGAGGGGAAAACCTTGAAGGAGCTCAAGAGGGAACGGGAAAAATCAGGCCTCATCATCACCCACACGGGCTACATCCTCGATTATCTGGATGCCGATAGAGGGCATGTGCTTATGGAAGGGGTATTGGCTTGCAGTGGTAACCCTCGGGAGATCTTGGAGACGATCAAGGAAGAGGGCTACGATGAGTGCGTGAAGTGCTGCCGGATCTAAAAAAACCGCTCACGCAAACATAGCAATTGCTCAGCCACTGAGTCACCACGACGCATAGAGAAAGTATGCGTTATACTATGATGTTGGTGATTTTGTGTCTTGGTGGCTGAATAGTAAACGCACAGGTAAGAAAACGAGGTGAATACGATGGCAGGGAAGAGGGATGAGAACAGAGAGCTGGCAAAAGAGGCGGCTGAGAAGGCAGCTACCTATGGTACCGATATTGAACTAGAGTCCTATTCCTCAGAGACAAAAGCCCACCCTTATCAGGATGATCTCTCCGCGTTCTCTCAGGTTGAACGGAATCAGATGCTCATGGCAGGAGTAGATTTGGCTGCAAAAAACAGGTCCGGCACCTTTGTGCAGAAGGACCTCTCCGTTGTGCATAGCCGCTCCACCCAGGAGGGGATGGAGATCATGGATATCGAAGAGGCACTGGAACGATACGATTGGCTCCAAGAGTACTGTTGGAGGGCGGTTCCGGTCAATATGGACAAATATACCTCCAGGGCCGAGCTCCATCAGGAGCACGGGTATTTCATCAGAGCCTTGCCAGGGGCCAAGTCTATGTACCCCCTTCAGGCCTGTCTTTACTTAGAAGAGGATAATCTGGCCCAGGATGTGCATAATATCGTCATTGCCGAGGAGGGATCAGAGCTCCATATTATCACCGGCTGCGCCACTGGGCCGCATGTGACAAAGGGGCTCCATGTGGGGGTTTCTGAATTTTATATAAAGAAAGGCGCTAAGCTCACCTTTACCATGATCCATAACTGGGCAGAGAAGGTGGCAGTGCGTCCCCGCAGCGTAACCATTGTAGAAGAAGGCGGCATTTTCCTCTCCAATTATGTGTGCATGCATCCTGTGGGCACCTTGCAGATGTATCCGATGGCCCGTCTGATAGGCGAAGGAGCCACTGCCAGGTTTAACTCCATCCTGGTGGCTGTTCCCGGCTCTGAGATGGACGTGGGTTCCCGTGTCTTGTTGGAGGCTAAGGGTACCAGGGCGGAGATTATATCGCGGGCGATTACCACCGGCGGTAAGATCATTGCCAGGGGGCATATCAACGGATTGGTACCGGAAATAAAGGCCCATCTTGAGTGTAAGGGGCTAATATTGAACGATGAAGGGATCATCCACGCTATTCCTGAGCTGGAAGGACACAGGAAGGATGTCGACCTTTCCCATGAGGCGGCGGTGGGAAAGATCGCTCAGGAAGAGGTAGAGTATCTCATGGCCCGCGGTTTGAACGAGGAAGAGGCTACTGCTACCATCGTGAGGGGATTTTTGCACGTGGACATAGAGGGGCTGCCTCCCGAACTCAAGGCTGAAATGGATAAGGCGGTGGAGTTGAGCGAAAAGAGCCTCTTGTAGGAAAACCAGTCAACTGCTACTGGCTGAAGCCTGTAGCTTGGCAGATCGACACAGATTCGTCGAATGAATTCGACTCGCTATCCCGGAAAGACTGTAGATTGAATATCGAATAATGAACACCGAACCGCAGAATTACGAAGGAAGCACTTCGACATTCGATATTCTCTCCGAGGCGTAGGCTTTCCGAGCCAGAGGCCTTGTTCAGCATTCTGCGGTTTTCCCTGCCCGTGAGGACTCACACCCGCCTGCCAGTGCCTGAAGCGCAGCTGATGGCGGGCATGTGGCGGGCAGGAAGGCGAGGGTTTTTCTCAATCCCTGAGTGGACAATAAAATGGAGGTTTGACATGACAGAGAGATTACAGGTGTATAAGTGTGAGGTGTGCGGGAACATCGTTGAGGTGCTCCACGAGGGCAAGGGTGAGCTCGTGTGTTGCGGGCAGCCCATGAAGCTTCTCGTGGAAGGCGCTATTGATGCAGCCAAGGAGAAACACGTACCCGTGATCGAGAGGATATCGGGCGGATTCAGGGTAAAGGTGGGAAGCGATCCTCACCCGATGGAGGAGAAGCACTTTATCGAGTGGATCGAGGTTATTGCTGACGGAACGGCATACCGCCAATTCCTCAAGCCCGGAGATGCACCGCAAGCCGAATTCACTATCGATGCCGGGAAGGTCACGGCCCGCGAGCACTGCAATATCCACGGCTTGTGGAAGGCATAGCCGCCCAGCCATGGTCAAGAGTAAAGGGATGTGCCATGAAAAAGACGCTGGTATTCATGGTGGCAATGCTTATGTGGGCACCTTCGGCACTGGGGGGAGATGTGCCTCTCAGCTCGGGAACCGAGGCCTGTCTTGAGTGCCATAGAACGATTCATCCCGGGATAGTGGCTGATTGGGAGAGAAGCCGGATGAGCAAGGTGACGCCGGCCCAGGCTCTCAAGAAGACCGAGCTTGAGAGAAGGATTTCAGTCGAGAAGGTGCCCGAGGGTCTTGCCGATGTCGTCGTGGGCTGTTCCGAGTGCCACACCCTGAGTCCCGATACACACGAAGATTCCTTTGATCACGAGGATTTCCGTGTCCATACGGTCGTAACGCCTAGGGATTGCGCCGCCTGCCACGCCCTGGAGGCGGAACAGTATACCGGGAACCTGATGTCGCACGCCTACGCTAATCTCAACAATAATCCCGTATACCACAACCTGATGGTTGCCGCCAATGGGGTGCAGATCTTCGAGGATATGAAGACGGTGATACAGGAACCAGATCCTGAGACCAGTGCCGATTCCTGCAATTATTGCCACGGCACACAGGTTGCGGTGAAGGGATTCCGGACAAAGGAGACGGATTTCGGGGAGATGGAGCTTCCCATCTTAGAGGGATGGCCCAACCAGGGCGTTGGGCGGATCAACCCGGATACAAGCAAGGGATCATGCGCGGCCTGCCACACCAGGCACCGGTTTTCCATAGAGATGGCCAGAAAACCCTATACCTGCTCTGAGTGCCATAAGGGGCCGGATGTGCCGGCATACAAGGTCTTCACCGTGAGCAAGCATGGAAACATCTTCTCATCGCTCGGTGATACCTGGGAGTTCGGCTCAGTGCCCTGGAAGGTGGGTAAGGACTTTTCCGCCCCTACCTGCGCATCGTGCCATGTGAGCCTGGTGGTCTCCGATGAAGGAGAGGTGGTTGCCAAGCGGACCCACCGGATGAACGATAGGCTCTCATGGCGGATCTTCGGTCTGATCTATGCCCATCCTCATCCGAAATCACCGGATACCACCATCATCAAGAACAAGGCAGGATTGCCCCTGCCGACCGAGCTGACCGGAGAGCCGGTTGAGGGATATCTGATCGACACCGATGAGCAAGGAAGGAGACGGGCCGCCATGCAGGGGGTCTGTCTCTCGTGCCATAGCGAGGGGTGGACAGCGGGCCAGTTTCATCGTTTTGAGAAGACCATACAGAGCACAAACGAGATGACCCTGGCCGCCACCACGGTGCTCCTTTCAGCCTGGGAAAGGGGAGCGGCAAAGGGGCTTGCCCAGGGTGACGGCATCTTCAACGAGGCGATCGAGAAGAAGTGGGTGGAGCAGTGGCTCTTCTTCGCCAATTCCACCCGTTACGCCTCTGCCATGGCCGGCGCCGACTATGGCGCGTTTGCAAACGGCCGGTGGTACATGGCCAAGAATATCCAGGAGATGGTCGACTGGTTGGAATTCAAGCTCAAGAATACAAAGTAGGTCCTTCCTGTTTTCAATGAAATCATAGGAGATTTATTATGGAAGCAAAGGCATTGATCGATATGCTGAACCGGGATATTGCAGACGAACATGCGGCTATCATACGCTACCTCGTGCACGCGTATCTGGAGGGAGAGGATACCCCTCTCGGCTCAAGCCTCATCTCCATATCCAGGGAGGAGATGTGGCATATGCACTGGTTGGGGATGATCATAGGCGGGCTGGGCGGAGAGCCCAATCTGACCCCTGCGCCCTATCCCCATGATCCGACAAATCGTGAAACGCTGCTCAGGAGTTACATCAAATACGAGGAGAACTTGATTCTTCATTACCATGAGGAGGCTGATCAGGTGGACGATCCCCATATCAGGCGGGTGCTCCAGAGGGAGGCATGGGAATCGGCTATCCATGCGAGAAAGTTTCAACGGAAACTGGACAAACTGAGCCCGGGGGAAAGGACCGGCCTGCCAGGAACAGAGGGCGAGATGCCCCGGGAGTTTATCCGGAAGCTCCAAGAGGAGATCGCATGCAAGTATACGGAGATGTTGCAGCACATCCGTACCTCATGGGTTTTACAACATGAGGATTCCATGGGATGGAGGATCATGGACCAGGCCATGGAGAAGATGAAACAGCTCGCCCACTTTGCAGAACCCGTGGCAGAGGATGGTGTTGCGCCCGAGTTTGTGCTGGGACCTGTGGAGACAAGCAAGGCGCTTGGCCTGGCCTTACACAAGGCCCTGGAGGATGTTCAGGCTGCCCGGGAACGTCACCTCACGTTACAGGAGGACCCTGAGCTCAAGAAGCATTCAGGGCTCGTTATCAACATGGATCTGACCATCAAACAGGAGGAATATCAGGCCTCGGAGATCCGGGATTGGAGCAAGGAACAGTAACCTTCTGCATAACTGCTCAGCCACAGCAGGGCGTAAGAATCGATATCAGGAACTCTTCCAAGGAGTTCGGGTTTTTCAGGGGCATTCTGGATATCCTCGATAAAAAAAGCACTATGCATACACGTTTGAACGTTACCCATGGTTTTTTTCAGGCATGATTCGATGAGCGGGCGATGGGTGAAGGAACCCTGCGAGAGGCTTTGATTCAAACCACCGTGAGGCTCAGGAACAAGATTGCCATATCCTTTGTTCGTGAAGGCCTCGTTGAAACGGAGATTTCTTATAGGAGGTTGGAAGAAGATTCGAACCGCATGGCCCACATCTTCCTCGAAAAGGGGGTGGTCAAAGGCAATCGGGTGATCTTTTTTCTCGACAAATGCCTCGTTTCCGTGGTCGCTCATGTGGCGGCGCAAAAGATAGGAGCAATCGGGGTACCTCTGAATCCCGGGTTCAAGAAGGCTGAGATGGACTATCTTTTAGGTGATGCCAACGCCCGGATGGTGCTTTGCGGACCGGCCCAGGCAGGGTTGGTGAGAGACCTAGATCCCCGCGCAGAAACCCTTGTGGTTGATCCGCAAAAGCCGTACGAAGCCATAGAGTTCTTCCGATCCGCTTCAGCCGAATCGCCTCTTGCAGATGTGGGTCCGGAGGATCCGGGCCTGATCATCTATACTTCTGGAACGACGGGACTACCGAAAGGGGCCATCCTCACGCAGAAAAACCTTGCCTCCGATGCAGAGAACATCATCTCCGTCTGGGAAATTACGGAATCGGACATCCTCTGCCACGCCCTTCCCCTATTCCATGTTCACGGCCTCTGCTTCGCCCTTCACACGGCCTTGGTCGCAGGATCGCACGTGATTCTCATGGATTCCTTTTCTCCAGAAACCGTGAATACTATCCTGGCTCAGGGTATTCAAGGGTATACGATCTCTGTGTTCATGGCCGTTCCCTCCATGTACGTCCGGATGATGGAAACCCTGGGGGAACAAAGAGTGAGTTTCGATCACATGAGGCTGTGGACTTCCGGCTCTGCGCCGCTCCTGCCCAAAGATTTCGCGAGGATCAAAAACCTTTTCGGCAAAGAGCCTGTGGAGCGGGAAGGGATGACTGAGACGGGAATGAACTTCTCGAATCCCTTCAGGGGCGCCAGAAAACCAGGCTCCATCGGCATCCCCCTGCCCGGCCTCCAGGTGAAGGTCGTCGATCCCCGTACTCTTCAGGACGTTGCGCTTGGCGATACAGGAGAGTTTTGGCTCAAAGGGCCTGCCGTTACACCCGGGTACTGGAAAAAACCAAATGAGACAGCCAAGACTTTTGTCGATGGGTGGTTCAGGACCGGCGATCTCGGGAGGGTAGACGAAGAGGGGTACTACTATCTCACGGACCGCATCAAGCACATCATCATCTCGGGCGGGGAGAACATCTCGCCCAAAGAGGTGGAAGCCGTGATCAACCGCTATGAAGGCGTGTCCGAGTCTTGCGTGGTGGGCGTCCCGGATGAGGAATGGGGAGAGATGGTCGTGGCCGCCGTGGTGCCGAAACACGGGCGAGAGATCGAGCGTGAAGGCCTCGAACAACATTGCAGGCGACACCTCCACAACTGGAAGTGCCCGAAAAAAATTATCTTTACCAAGGAACTCCCCCGCAACACCATGGGGAAGGTGTTGAAGGAGGAGGTCGAAACGTTTTTCGAGAGATAAATCTTGGTAACACGTTAGCCTTTTGACACCCCTATGCCCATACGTTTCACCAAGAGCGCCTATTGTGCCTCGAGCAAAGGCCGGGATTAGTTTTCAAAAGGCTAACGTGTTACAAATCTTGATGATGTCCCTGTCTAAATTGTTACGAAACGTCTATCTTGAATGTCTACAGTATCCTAGGTTCGCCACTTGGCATTTTCCTTCTGGAAGAAAGCCTGGCGTTCTTCATTGGTCATCTGCGCCAGGTTGACATTCTTCAATTCTCCTCCGACCTCTTTGATAGACTGAGACAAACTGTTGACCATGTAATCCCGTATGGCCTGTGGAATGCCAAAGAACGGCAGAACCAGGGTGAGGGTAACACCATCATCTTGTGGATCGTATTCAATGTCGCGTACCATGCCCAAGTCCATCAGAGACATGGCAATTTCGGGGTGTTCCACGTTGTGGATGGACTCCAGAATTGCATCTCTTTTCTCCATCAGTCAACCTCCTTTCATCATGCGTATCTCATCTTGGACAATCCGACGTACCGTGGTGTACGTAAAGCCTTTCGTATGCCCGAAGGGCAGCCAAAACCGCTACGGTCTTTCCGGGCTGACGAGTCGAATTCATTCCACCAAGCCGTGTCAGCCCGTCAAGCTACCGGGTTCAGCCGGTAGTAGTTGACTTCGGTCTCCTTATCTCGATCTTTCATCGGCAAGGATCGACTCTATAACCTTAGGCACTGTTCTTTTTGATATGTTTCGAACGCTAACCCCAGCGTTTGAGAACACATACCCCGGGCCTTTATGAGAGAGATCCTCGCTCAGGGCCACCTCATCGATCTTCTGGGCGACCAGCCATTCCGCCACCTGAATCCCCTTTGCTGTTTCAAGAGAGCGATGCGGGTTTTCGAGAACTTCCTGTTTGACGATATGCCCGTCAGGCAGGCGCACGGAAATCAGCGCGAAATAGGGAGATTCCCCGAAATGATCGCTTACTCTCCCGTCCGGATCAGCGAAAGGTACCGCTATCAGTACCTGCTCGCGTTTTTTCGGTTCGTAGTGAATTGCCACCTTTCCCACATGAGGCACCTGCTCGCGGATGCTCCTTTCGATATCCTCACTGGCCTGATGCGCTCTTTTCAGGTCATCGGTTCTGAGAACCACATCGGTTTGGAGAAAGGTAAATCTTCCTGCGCTTCGGCCCACCAAAGATTTTACTTCCGCCACCATAGGCTCCCCTTCTATAGTCGTCTTAACCCGGTCAAGTGTTTCAAAATCAATGGAAGCGTCGAGCAGCACCCGCATTCCGTCCGAAAGCAGGCCCCATCCGGCGTGGGCAATAAAGATGAGCACCAGTCCCGCAGCTATCTGGTCGATGGAGATGCCAAAGACGGTGACCTGAACCCTGAAATAGCTCATGGACGCAGATGCCAGCACAACCAGGGAGGAGATCACGTCCACCTGGCGGTGCCGCCCTTCTGCGATCAGGGTTGGAGAGCCGGTCCGTTTGCCGGCGGCAAGGGCATAGCGGCCGAAGAGAAAGGTTGCTGCCGTGCCCAGGAAAAGAAGCACGATGACTGTGAGCGATACCCCGGGCTGTTCTGTGGCAGGCGTTATGATCTGGCGGGCGATCTCATAGCCTGCAAAGAATATAAAGAAGGCCACGATCACGGAGATGACGTTCTCGATCTTATAGAGCCCTAACGGGAACCGGGGTGATGTTTTACTGGATAGTCTCACCCCTGCATAGAGCACGAGAGAGGCAACGGAATCCGTTGCCGAATCGATGGCGCCGGCACTCACTGCCAGGCTGTTCGAGAGGATAGCCAGAATTGCTTTCATGATCGCAAGGCCGATGTTGATCAGGAAGGCGAAAACAGCAACTCTCTGGATACGGCGTGCCTCTTGATCTGTCTGGGCAACCTCTGGATTCGTGCTGTTTGGCTTCTCCTGTGCGGCCATGTCCTTGTTTTTCCCGTTTTGAATTCTTATGGTCCAACATAGTATCATTACACATCGGCAAGCGGAAAAAAAGTAAAACCTGAGGTAAGTATCCCACCGTCTAAATGCTCGTAAACCTCTAACCCCTGAACCCCTGAACCCTGAACCCTGAACCCTGAACCTCTCAACCTTCACCATAGGGTCCCCAACCATCTTTCCGGTTGACACTCCAGGGCAGCGCTTCTATACTCAAAAACGATACAATGACGTTTTTTTTGCAGGACAAGCTGATCAGCCGCGAAAAGGCGGATATTCAAGGCTAACGTGGTGATGAGCGCATGGGAATAAGGGAGACCAGAGAAAAAAAGGATCTGTTGATCCTGAAGCATGCGGTTGAGAATACCGTTGAGGGCTTTGTCACCATAGACGAGCACCACAAGGTGATCTTTTTTAACAAGGCAGCGGAGATGATCTTCGGATACGTCAGGGATGAGGTTGTGGGCAAGGATCTCACTACTATCCTGTCTCCGGACTGCAGCGACAATCACCGCGAGGCGGTGGCCCGATATGTCGAAGCCAGGATACCCGGTCTCATCGGCCACGAAACGGAGATGGTTGCCACGCGCAAAAGCGGCGAGACCTTTCCAACGCTCATTTCATTTTCCGTAACCGAGGTGAATGGCAGGCTCTTCTTCACGGGGATCGTGAGAGATTTGACCGAGACAAAAAGGCTTCAAGAACAGATCATGCGATCCGAACGGCTTTCCGCACTCGGGCAATCAGTGGCGGAGATTACCCACGAGATAAAGAATC
>CAYPNL010000203.1:0-2089 GCA_964412045.1 uncultured Desulfobacteraceae bacterium | reverse complement strand
GACAATGACCAGGTGCTTGTGCGCATGGTTTGAAGCGGCACGCTGATGCCCCCTGTTCAAGGGTATGATGGGAAAAAAGACACCTCCATGCCCATGCGTCTTACCAAGGGCGCCTCTTGTGCCTCGAGCAAAGGCCGGTATTCGTTTTCACAAAGCTAACCAGCAGTCTTTTTGCATAATTTGTTACTTTATTTGTCACTATTTCTTTGCGGAACCATAACGATGAGGCCACCCCGAGAAGGGTTGGGGCGGCTTTTTTATTGTGGGGCTGAAAGATTAAGGAATAAGTATGAATATAGGACTTATCGGCCTAGCGAACTCAGGAAAAACAACTATCTTTAATGCCCTGTCCAGGTCACAGGCTCAGGTTACAGAGTATGCAAGCTCCCAATCAGAACCCAACAGGTCGGTTGTGGAGGTGACTGATACTCGGGTTGCGGTACTTTCCGACATGTATAAGCCAAAAAAAACTACGTATGCAACTATTGAGTTGATTGATTTTATGGGACTGACTAGAGGATCTGCCAAGGAAGGGCTCTTTTCCGATTCATCCATGGGGTTGATCAAGAATACTCATGCCTTGGCTATTATAGTACGGTATTTCCACGACAAGCAGATGGGAAGCCCCACGCCTATCACCGATATCAGCAAGATAGAGGAGGAGTTATTGATCTCTGATTTAATCATTGCTGAGAATAGATTGGAACGGATAGAAAAGGCCTATAGGCGGGGTAAAAGGACAAATCTTCTCGAAATCGAAGAAAAGGCGCTCCGCAGAATTGTAGAACATGTAAATAATAATAGACCGATTCGAGAGCTGGAAATGGAAGGAGAGCATGAAAGAATACTGCGCGGGTTCCGGTTTCTTACGCAGAAACCGGCTATCATTGTGCTGAATTCCGAAGAAAGCAATTTCGGGAAGAACAAGGACCTGCTAGAAGAGATCGGAAAAAGCCGCAAGCCTATAGAATTTGCAGGAAAATTTGAGATGGAATTGTCCCGGTTAAACGATCAAGAGGACATAGATCTTTTCATGACGGATATGGGCATTAAGGAGTCTGCCCGAGATCGCTTATGTCGGGCCGCTTATGAGCTTTTGGGATATATGAGCTTTTTTACTGTGGGCTCCGATGAGGTCCGCGCATGGAGCATGCGGCGTGGCGAGACTGCGGTAGCGGCTGCGGGCAGCATTCATACTGATCTGGCCAGGGGTTTTATCAGGGCCGAATGCATCTCCTATTCTGATCTGATAGCGTGCGGATCTGAAAGGACGGCAGGCGCAAAGGGATTGCTCAGGCTGGAAGGGAAGAATTACCATGTGCAGGATGGAGACATCTTGAATATTAGATATAATGTCTGAAAATCCAGGATAGTGGTTGTTGATGGAATCAAGCGGGAAGATCTGGCACCTCCACGATGAGCCGCCCAAGGCCACATGGCTTGCTGAAAAGCTGGGGATATCGAGGCTTATGGCTACCCTGCTGTGCAACCGGGATATCGTGAGTCTGGATTCAGCGGAATCATTCCTGTCTCCCAGGCTTGCAAACCTGAGTGATCCATTCCTCCTCCAGGATATGGACAAGGCCGTGGAGCTGATAGCAGATGGGATTGCTGCGGGCAAGAGGATTACGATCTACGGTGATTACGATGCCGATGGAATTACAGCCACAGCCCTTCTGGTGGATTTCTTCTCAAAGCTGAATGCAACGGTTTCCTTCTATATTCCCCATAGGCTTGAGGAGGGCTACGGCTTGAATAAAACAGCGATCAAGGGGATAGCCGAAGGAGGTACGGAGCTGCTGATCACCGTCGATTGCGGGATCAGTTCCCCTGTGGAGATAGCCCTGGCTCAACGTCTGGGGCTCGAGGTAGTGGTCACGGACCACCATCAGATCCCCGGTGATTTTCAACCCATCTGCCCCACGATCAATCCCATGAGGCCTGATTCCTCGTTCCCCTTCAGGGGCCTAGCCGGTGTGGGGCTCGCTTTGTATCTGGCCATAGCCATGCGGTCACACCTGCGGGATAGAGGATTTTTCAACAACGGTCCTGAGCCGGATTTGAGGACCTGCCTCGATCTCGTTGCCCT
>CAYPNL010000202.1:0-9831 GCA_964412045.1 uncultured Desulfobacteraceae bacterium | reverse complement strand
TTCAGCCAGGTTCGAGTTCGTTGCGGCGATAATTCGTACATCAACCTCAATGCTCTCTGAACTCCCAACCCGTTCGAAGGAGGCGTATTCCACCACACGAAGTATCTTCTCCTGCACCTCAATGGGGATAGTGCCGATCTCATCCAGAAAGAGGCTCCCTCCATCGGCAGCCTCGAATCTCCCGGTACGGCGTTGTTCGGCTCCGGTAAATGCTCCCTTTTCGTAGCCGAATAGCTCCGACTCAATAAGGGAGGGTGTGAGGGCCGAGCAGTTGAGGGCTACGAAAGGGGCATTCCATCTTTTTGAAAGGAAATGCAATCTGGAAGCAGCCAGCTCTTTCCCGGTCCCTCGCTCACCGATAAGAAGAACCGGTCTGTTGACGGGCGCTACCCGGGAAAGCCGCTCTTGAAATTCAAGGAATACCTCTGACTGCCCTTTTGCCTCGATCATCCCAACAGGGGAGCTTGCTTGGGGGCGTTCTCGTATGGGGGATGTCTTTGAATTTATGGTATATTTCGTCATTAAATAGCTCAAAACGCTAATAATTAGCAAAATATACTATTATCCAACGCGAATGTCAAGTTCGAAACCCATTGAAATAACTACATCTTTTATAAAATATTATATTGGCACAGTTTCTGCTTTCCTCAATGGGCACATCTTCGGAAAGGAGGTTACATCATGGGAATATTCACAAGGTTTCGTGATATAGTCAGCTCCAACATCAATGCCATGCTGGACAGGGCTGAGGATCCAGAGAAATTGATCAAACTGATGATACGGGAGATGGAGGATACGTTGGTTGAGCTCAAGGCCTCATGCGCTGGGGTGATGGCAAATGCCAAGAAGTTTCAGCGACAGGCGGAAGAGGCACGGGCTCGTGCGACGTATTGGGAGGAGAAGGCGGAGCTTGCGGTACAAAAAGGCAGGGACGATCTAGCGCGCGAGGCACTCGTGGAAAAGCGCAGATACACCGAAAGGATGGATGCAGTCGGGAAGGAGGCAGCAGAACAGAACGGGTTGGTTGATCAATACCAGGAAGACATCAGAGAGCTGGAGGACAGGCTAAGGTCCGCACAGGAAAAGCAGCGGATGCTCGTGCAGCGCCACATCCGGGCGAGCAAGAGGAGGCGTGCCCAGGAGGAAATCCGCCGAGTGGAGAGCGCTGAGGCGATGGTTAAGTTCGAGGATCTCGAGAACCGCATTGAACGCATGGAGGCAGAAGCCGATATGGTGAATTACGGTAGAAGGCCCTCGCTCGAGGCGGAATTCGAAATCCTGGCAGGGGATGAGGATATTGAGAAGGAGCTGAAGACCCTGAAGTCATCGCTTACCAAGGCAGGAGAAGATTCTTCTTAAGGATAGGGCCATTGAAATCTATTATACGATGTCCTTGAACCGCTGGATCCAACTACTTGTGCGGCGGGGAAAAGTGTGCTACGTATTCCATAGTGGATGGCGTTATTCCATCATAAAACGGAGTTGATAAGGCAATGCATGCAGTTATGTTTGTGGCGATCGTCTTTGGAGGTATCATACTGGCGCTTGCCATTATAGGGAGCACTATTGTGATGATCGCCAGGGTCCTGAAGGGCGGGATCTCTCGAACGAGCCAGAGGTTCGAGACAGAGGAAGCAAAGATGATTCAAGAGATGTATCAAGGGCTTTCCCGCATGGAACAACGCGTTGAGGCATTAGAGACTATTATTCTAGATCGTGAGAGAAAGGAACATGAAGGATGAGACGATTTGCGGGAATTCTTCATGGCGGGCTTTACCGCTCACGCAAGGGAGTCATATTGGGGGTGTGTAAGGGCATCGCCGAGTATTTCGATTTTTCGACCTTTTGGGTGCGGGCAATCACGGTTGGATTGTTAATCTTCAGCGGATTTTGGCCCGTTACGATCCTTTACTTTATTGCTGCCCTGCTGATGAAGCCAAAGCCGGCCATACCCGTAGACACGGACGAAGAGCAGGAATTCTATGATAGCTATGTTCACTCGAGAAAGGGCGCAATTGAACGGTTAAAGCGAAGATACGATAACCTGGAGCGCCGCATACGCAGGATGGAGGATACCGTTACATCGCGGGAATTCAACTGGAACAGGAAATTGAATACGTAGCCCCCGGAAAATAGATATGAAAGGAAATATCCCCCATGGGGGAGACCAACAGCGAACCAGAGAAGGGATGAAAAGATGTCATACAGGGGAGAGACAATACGTACAGGTATCAGTTTAGGCTCGGCACTGGCAATGGTGATATCGTGGTCGGTGAATAAATCTGTTCTCTGGGCGATAATCCATGGGATATTTTCCTGGCTCTATGTCGTCTATTATATAATTCGATATTAATCACCTCAAGCTCACCAGACCCTGCGCTGCCTAAGGAAAACCGAAAGCTCGCCTGAGATCGTGAGATTTTTTTAATTCACACCATCTTGATCACCGCATTTCCATTAACCTTTCCCCTTTTTACCCGTGGAAGGATATCGGCAAGCTGCTCAAAGGCAAAGACCTCGATCTGTGTCTTGATTCCTATCTCACCTGCAATTTGTAAAAACTCTCTTCCATCCTGTCTGGATATGTGGGCGAGGGATTTGACGGAACGCTCGAGCCAGATATGGTTATAGTCATTGATCTCTATGGGCGTCATATAGACTGGTGCGAGGATGAGTCTGCCGTTTCCTTTGAGCTGGGAGAGGGCGAACTCAACGAGGTTACCAGCCGGGGGAAAGATGATCCCCGCATCGAAAGTCGTTGGCACCTTGTCCTCATAGCTGCCAATCCAGTCGGCGCCAAGCTCTTGAGCAGCATCCCTATTTTTTTGACTCCTGGTTACGATAAAAACCTCTAATCCCAGGTGCTGTGCAACCTGGAGCACGTAGGATGCAGTAGGCCCAAAGCCGTAAAGGCAGAGCTTTTGGCCCTTTTTCGCCTCCGTGAGCTTGAATGATCGGTATCCCGCAATCCCCGGGCACATAAGGGGTGCGAGCTCTTCAAAGGTGAGGTGATCGGGCATATGATAGGCAAAATCCCCATCAAGCACCGTATATTCGGCGTACCCTCCATCCGCATCCCAACCGGTAAATTGGGCGCTGGTACAGAGGTTTTCCATACCGGAAAGGCAAAACTCGCATCTGCCGCAGGCATGATTCAGCCATGCTGCACCTGCTCGATCACCTGCTTGAAAGGTCGTGACGTCTTTGCCGACCTTGTCCACAACGCCCACAACCTCATGGCCGAGGATAAGGGGAGACTTTTTCAAGGGGAGGTCCCCTTCTGCAACATGTATATCTGTCCTGCAGATCCCGCATGCGTGAACCTTGATGCGTATCTCATGATCGGAGGGTTCAGGGGTAGGGACCTCCTGGAAGCGGATGGGTTTCTCCTCAATGTTTGCCTGTCTGTCTAAGATCCATGCCTTCATCTTCATCCCCTATACGATATAGATGCTCTCGTAGATATTTTTGGTGATCTCTTCGTACTGGTCCCTGCAATACCGAACTGCCTCGGGGAGGTAGTTCATGATGTCTCCAGCGATTATGCCGTCTTCTCCCAGATCCCTCATTGCCAGGTCTCCTGCAAGGCCGTGCACAAATACCCCCATCCGCGTACTCTGTTCTAAGGAGAACCCGAGTCCGTACATGCTGGCAATGGTCCCTACCAGGACATCGCCGCTTCCTGCGGTGGCCATGCCGGGGTTACCGCTCATATTCACGTAGATACGCTCATCGGGAAGGCCGATGAGGGTGTGAGCCCCCTTCAGGATAATAATGGCATGCAATTCTCGGCATGCCTTGGTGAGGAGCGGCACCTTATTTGCGTTGATCTCTGCGATGCCGACCTTTATGATCCTCGACATCTCCCCGAGATGAGGAGTCAGGATCGTGGGGTTTTTTCTCTCTTTAATGAGGTCTATGGTTTCAGAAATGGCGGTGATGCCGTCGCCGTCGATGATGAGGGGTTTATCTATCAACGGTACCAGTTCCCTGACCAGGTGTTGCGTTTCCTCGTTAAGGGATAAGCCCGGTCCCATCACGACCATGTCGGCCCTCTCCAAGAATTCAAGAAGATCATCCTTCGCCTCCAAGGACAGGCTTCCGAGCTCTGTTTCCTTCTGTGGGGCGAAAACGATCTCGCTGCACCTTGTTGCCAGGAAATTGGTGATGGAGCGGGGTGAGGCCAGGTACGAGAGCCCCCCACCGGCCTTGAGAAAAGAAAGGGCGGCGAAATGGGGAGCACCAAGGTAATTCGAGGAGCCCGCTATGAAAAGCACCTTTCCATAACTGCCTTTATGGGTATCTTCATTCCTGAGAGGGATCGGTAAGGGGTCGTTGGTTTCCACCTTTATCTCATCGGTATCATAGTGGGATGGTGGAAAGGAGATATGGGTCAGGTAAAGCTTTCCACAGCGCTCAAAGCCCGGGTAAAGAAGGTTCCCCAGCTTCGGAAGCCCGAAGGTGACGGTATAGTCCGCCTTAACGGCACATCCCATAACCTGTCCGGTATCGCCGTGAACCCCGGATGGGATATCAACACTGAACACGTTCTTCCCGCTCTCGTTGATGAGCTCGATTACCTCCCTGTATATGCCGCCTACGTCCCTCGCGAGGCCTGTTCCAAAGACGGCATCAACGACGGCATCGCAGCCGGAAACACTGGGGTCAAGCTGTTCCATGGAAGCGACCTTTTCGATCCGGATGGGGAGGGTGGCAATGGTATCGAAATTGGCCTTTGCGGAGCCGGTCAATTTTTTATCGTCTCCCAAAAGAAAGACCGTGACGAAACCACCGTTTGAGTGGAGCTTTCTGGCGACAACGAACCCGTCGCCACCGTTGTTGCCTATTCCACAGAAGACAATGAAACGCTTTCGCTGTATGCCGAATTCGCTGTGGATCACGAAATATACTGCGTTTCCGGCGTTTTCCATGAGGAGGGCGTCAGGGATTTTGAATCTCTCAATCGCTCCCCTGTCAAGGTCTCTCATTTGCTCTACGGTTGATACCTTCATAGCTCATTACCCGCGCAATGTTTCAACGAAACATGGTTCACCAACATGAAAAACCCGTATCGGTACGGCATCCTGGTCTTTTCGGTACGCTCACGCTACCACTGAGGAAGGCGTAAATCAATCAAAATTTTTCAGAAGGGAGATCAGGTTCTGCTGGCTCGGATCAGCTCGGGAGCCATCTCGTCGTGTTCCCGCTGCGTTTGCAACAACACGGTGGGTTTTGCTTATTCCGTTGAAATAGGCGCTCTGCACCCTGGCCATGGCAACCCCCCGGAATAGCATGAAGTAGGCTATATCCTTTACCCCTATTCTGAACAGCCCGGGAGAAAAAATCCCGACCTTTATGAAGACCTCAATAAATCTCCGTGAGATTCATCAATACCCAATGGCACAACCATCCTTCCTCCTGTCCGACGCCCCAAGAAGTACGTCCTGTTTTCGATCCAGATAGATTGCCTGGCCCCCGCCTACCTGATTGACCCTGGCAGGCGCCTTGCTGATCCGATGCCCCTTTTCCTCAAGCCCTGATATGGTTTCCTTAGGAATACCGTCTTCCACGTAGACCCCTGTTCCCTCTATGTGCCTGATCCTGGGGGAGTCCACCGCCTCCTGAAGGTTCATTGTGAAATCGATGAGGTTGATGAGAAACTGGGCGTGTCCCTGGGGCTGCATATCACCGCCCATGATACCAAAGCTTAGTAAAAATGTTTTGTCCTTGAACACCATTCCTGGGATAATGGTATGCATGGGACGCTTGTGAGGTTCAACGCTATTATGATGCTTGGGGTCCAGCGAGAAGGATTTCCCCCTGTTATGAAGGATGATGCCTGTTCCATCAACTACCATGCCTGAACCAAATGGAACAAAGATGCTGCTGATAAAAGAGATGGCGTTTCTTTCATCATCAACCGCCGCAACAAACACCGTATCTGAATCCCCAGCTCGGTCGGGATGAGCTGAAGGGATCATAGCCCTTTCTGGATTGATCTTTTCCCTGGACCTCGCTGCGTACTCCTTGGAGAGAAGCTCATCGACAGGGATCTCCTCAAAATCAGGATCGGCGATACGCTGGTCTCTATCAGTAAAGGCTGCCTTTTTTGCCTCTATGAGCAGGTGGAGATACTCCGGGCTGTTTTGGCCAAGGCAGGAGATATCGTAGCCTTCGAGGATATTGAGCATTTCAAGGGCGGTTATTCCCTGAGTGTTGGGCGGTAGCTCATAGACCGTATATCCCCGGTAAACGGTTGAGATGGGCTCAACCCAGGTTGTCGTGTGGTCCTTGAAATCCTCAATGGTGAGAAGTCCGCCATGATTTTTTGAGAAATCAACAATGGCTTCACAGATCGCCCCCTTATACAACGAATCGATCCCATCTCGAGCAATGCTCTTATACGTATTTGCCAGATCCTCGTTTCGAAAGACCTGTCCAGGATGAGGAGCCTTGCCGTTTATAAGGTATGTCTTTGCGGAGCTTCCATGGGAACGAAGAACCTGCTCTCTCTCCTTCCACTCGCCGGCAATAACCTCGGTTACCGAAAATCCGGTTTCCGCATAGTAGATGGCATCCTTAAGCAGATCCTCGAGCTTGAGCCTTCCGTATCGTTCAACTGCCTGGGCCCAGCCGTGCAGAGCCCCCGGCACGGTGACCGGCAGCATGCCCATATCCGGGATGCTCTTGAATCCCTTTTCGGAAAACCAATCCCCTGTCGCCTTATACGGCGCCCTCCCGCTCGCGTTCATGCCGATGAGTTTGTCTTTTTTCGCGAGGTAGATAAGGCAGAAGGCGTCGCCGCCAATCCCCACCGAATACGGCTCGACTACACTCAAGGTGCTCACCATAGCTACGGCGGCATCCACGGCATTTCCGCCACTGGATAAGGCCTTGTATCCGGAAAGGGTTGCCAGATGGTGGCTTGATGCGGCCATACCCCTCCGGGCCATCACTACAGACCTTTGGGCGGCGCTTCCCCGCTCCCTTTTTTGATTATATGAAAACTCCATCTACAACGGCCCTAGTTCCAACAGGTGGTAGCCTCTTTGATTGAGAAACGTAATGACCTCAACTGGCAGTGTGGTATCGGCCGCCAGGATCGTACGGTTATCTTTGTCTGAAAATCGTATACCTTGCACAGTGAGCGTGATATTTCGTTCTTCATTCCGTGATGAGACGAGGAAGTCGTGGGGGCTTGGATCGAATTCCACGTCTAAAAAATTAAGCAGGAGCTCGGTAATCTTGTGGGGATCCTTTTCACCTGCGAGGGTGAGCACGCGGAATCGGTTCTTGGTAAGGAGCTCTATAATATCGGGCGACAGGCCGGTGGTGTCGATGATGCACTCGCTGCCCGCCCTGCTGAAGAATATATCCGCATGAATTATGAGACTGAAGCCGGTCTCCCGGCTTTGGTACATGGGAATTTTCACATCAGTTGAGAAGGACTGTCCAAAGAGATGCAAGAAGAGCGTCGGGAGGGAAGACCGACTCTCTTTCTCGAAAGGTATCTTTTCTAATGGAGTCTCCTCTTCTGCCTTTTTGGAGAGCGGGAAATGTGGGTAGTCTAGTATCGTCACCCCCAGCCTTTTAAGGTATTTCTTCATCACCAGCGGTGTCTGTTCCATTGGAGTGCTTATAAGTGTGAGGACTATTATGTCCTCAGGGGTGTTCCCTGCTGCCTTTTTCGGGATAATAAGCCAGTCGCCTGCAAGGGTAATATCGATATCGCTCTGCAGCTTCAGCCTTTCTCCTGACCTTAATACATCGTGATAGCCGCTGGCAGCGAGGAGCTTATCCAACGCCGCTTCGAGATTGTCAGGGGGTGCAAGGCGAACTACCTTGTATGACTGCCAGTCCGATTCAATCAACCTGGCGATGTCCTCAGGGAGCTCGTTACGGGAGTCGATAATTAATATCCTGCCATTGCGCAGGTTGAGCGTGGGGAAAAAGTCGGCCTCGAGCTTTACATGCCCCCCTGATTTCAGAGGAATGAACTGTTCACCGGAATCGACCCATTCCTCGCCTATTTGTTCGAAGATATCCCTGAGCTCTCTACCCAGCAAAAGGGTTTCCGGCTTGAGAGGTTTTTCGATAGAAACCCTGATAATCTCCGGCGAATAGATTGGGAGCCTTATAACTTGATTTGGATATATGAGATCGAGGTCTTTCATGGTAGGATTAAACTTTTGGACCAGATCAAAATATTCAGTATAGAGATAACGAGGGGGTATCGTATACTTGCTCGTGACGACCTTGGTAATGTAATCGCCTGGTTTCACCACATAGTTTTCCAAGCTCACTCCCTCAAGCGAGGAGAAACCCATCACCGATTTCTGGGAAAACTCGTCCACCTTGCTCTCACCTGACTTCTTCGGCACTATATTGAGCGGGATGAGAATAGTCTGCCCTGGATGAATAAGATCAATGTTTTGAAGCGACGTATTCATGCCCTTTATAGCGGAGAGCAACTCTCTGATATCAGGGCCGGGGATAAAGCCCTTATCGCGGAGGATCTTCCAGAGGTAATCGTCCTTTTTTACCGTATATCGTTCATGGGGAACTCCGCTCACATCATCCTTCCTCACCGTAGCCTCTTGCATGAGGGAAATGGAGATGGAATCTGTCTCAACTTCCCGGGCATGGGAGACGAAGGGGAAGAATAGGAATACCAGCAAGGAAAAAACAGGTATCATGCGCGAGATAGCAACTATCTTTATCCTAAGCTTCACACAGCCTACCGGTAACAAGGATGATTAGAATGTGGTGTTATATTAGCCAGTTAAATATATTTTGGTATATTAGATAGTTTGTTTAGGGTATGTCAAGGACTTTTCCCATACATCTCTATGCACAATATGTTGCCACATTATATCGTAAATATACACCATATAGTATTTTTCTCTTTACAGTTGTATCAACATCTGCTATATATCAGATGCCGAAACTATAAGGGAGACGGAAAGAGATGCGCATAAAGACTATCTATATCCAGGGCTTTAAATCGTTTATGGATAAATTGAATGTCAGGCTCTCGCCGGGAATAAGCGCATTTGTTGGCCCGAATGGGTGCGGCAAGAGCAACATCGTTGACGCAATACGGTGGGTCCTGGGCGAGCAAAGCCCAAAGAAGCTGCGGGGAAGGCAGATGGAGGACATGATCTTTTCCGGCGCAACTTCATCGAGGCCGCTTGGTATGGCCGAGGTGACACTGACATTTGAGAATGGCACGGGACCACATGATTCGGATGAGATTTCCGTTACTAGGCGCCTCTTTCGATCCGGCGAGAGTGAATACCTCATCAACAATGCGCCGTGCAGGCTAAAGGATATCCACGATCTATTCATGGACACCGGCTTGGGCAACAGGGCATATTCGGTTATTGCCCAAGGAGAGATCGGCACCATCATCGAACAAAAGCCCGAGGAGACGAGGCTTCTCTTGGAGGAGGCAGCCGGCATCTCGAAATATAAGGTCAGAAGAGAGACATCGTTGCGGAAGATCGCCTTAACCAAGGATAACCTGAGCAGGATCGAAGACCTGCTGGTTGAGATCAAAAAGGAAATGAATACGCTCAAGAGGCAGGCAGGAAAGGCGAGGCGGTTCAAGGAGGTGAACGCTGAGATCCGGCGCTTGAATCTTGCGCTGAGCGCCCATGGTTATAAGGAGTTGCAGGCTGATAAGGCTAAAAGACATAAAACTATTGAGGAGATCACAGATAGGGAAAAGGGTTTGGAGAATCGCTTCTCCGAATCCGAGAGCGCTATCGAGGTGAGGAACATCGAATTAATTCAAAAGGAAAAGGCGGTCTCCGCCCTCAAGGAATCGGT
>CAYPNL010000201.1:0-5089 GCA_964412045.1 uncultured Desulfobacteraceae bacterium | reverse complement strand
GGTCTTTGAACCGCAGAATGCTGAACAAGAAATGTCGAATTTCGAAGTTTTCCTATCACTTCTGCGGTTCTAAATTCCTTGTTCGATATTCAAAATTTCAAATATCTTTGGTTAGAGTTTCTGATTTCGATATTCGGATTTTCAGTTTCTACATCATTCTCAATTGCCGAAATAAACGATAGAACGTATGAGACAGACGGTTCACTGACATGTAGTCCTGTCTAGGGCTTTTTCATGATCCCTTCCACGGTGAAGAGGGCAGAAACAACTTCTCCCGTGCCTTTACCGTACGTGCCGACCTGTAAATCTCTTATATTCAAGGACTTGGAGGGCTCCTCAATCTCATACAGAACCCCCCTTAATTTACTGATGCTTGACTTCAAGCGAAACTGAACAGGGATCATGACGTAGGGCGACTCCTTTACCGTTTCTGGGTTCAGCACCCTCATGCTTTCGATCTCAACCTCATTATTTTCGGCTATCTCATTGATTACGTTTTGGATATGGGCTGCGACCAACGCATTGGTCTTGCCGGCAATAAGTCCGGATTCCAGGCTGGCAAGCTCTCGAAGGAGCCCCCCATACTGTCGCTCGAGGAGCTTCCCCTCCTCGGCCACGGCCTTGTACCTGGCCAGCTTCTGTACCTTCAGTTCAATGTGCTCTTGTGGAACAGTAAGTGATTCCACAACAGGAATGAAACGATATGCCAAGGCCAAAACGAGCAGGATGACCCCTCCGAGTATGATGTATTTACGCCGTAATTCCGGTCTAAGCTGCATAGGGATTGTACCTTATTGTATCCTAGGTTGATAGACTGAAGACTGAAGGTTTTTTAGTATACATAGTTGCGAATACGATGTCGTATTCTGCAAACTGGGCTTCCCATTCCTTGGGAAAATCCCCCTAGCCCCCTTTGATAAAGGGGGAATTTTATTTACCCCCTAAAAGTCTTCTACCTTCAGTCTATCTACCTGAGTAGTTACCGCGATTTTATATAACGCGGCTTGTCTGCATCCGGCAGGCTTCGCCGCTCTATCCTATTAATTTCAAACGTATCCTGAAGCGTTCGTTGCCTTCGCGCGTCTTGGATACCGGAGACAGAAAAGCCACATCCCCGAACAATGGGGAATCCTCCAGAAGAGGAATCAACTGGGTAGCTGTATCAGCATACCCTCCTATGATCAGCGAATCCCCTGCAATCCTCATTTCGCTGAGCCAGGCCTCCTCTGGTATCCTCTCGGTCAGCTCCTTTATGATATCCAGGGTACGCGGCAAACGCCCTTTTATCCCCTGCAAGATCTCTATCTGCCGGACCAGATCCCGGCACTGCTGCCTATTTTTCTCGACCCTCGCTATCTCCTCTCCCAGCCGGCTCAACTCCGTATCTATCTTCTCAGCCATGGCACGGTTTTTCACAATCCCGCCTCCCCACCACGCAGCGCCGGAGAGGATCAGCAAGGCGCACAGGATAATCATGACATATCGCGAGATCTTGCTTGGCTTTCGCCGAAGCTCTAGGGGAAGCAGATTAAGTCTGACAGGCACCTCCTTTAATTCCTTCACTGCCAGGCCGTAAGAAAAGATCGAACCTTCATCCCTTCCCAGCGGGCTCGTCCACGCGGGCTTGCCCACAGGCGCCTCACCAGTTTTCAGTTGTTCCAAAAAATCAGGACCTGCCCCGGGGCCAAAAACCAGGACCCTGCAATCCTTTCCATCCAGCCCCCAATATGCCCGGACCTGGGTCAAGGCCCCCAGTAACAAACTACTGTCGTTTTTCTCCTGTTCCGGCCTCTCCAACATGGTCCCATATTTCAAGGACCAGGCATCAAGGGCTGCCAGCTCCAACCATGAATTGTCCACATACACCAGGGCAGCGCATCCAGACTCATGACCGTCAGTCAGACAAAAAACGGCATTTGCAAGGGATGAGGCCCCTGGCTCTATGGTGTCAATCTTCCAATCTACAGACCGGGCAGCCTCCAGGATCTGGTTGATAACGGATCGCTTGGTTACCGCCAGAAGCAGATCCAGGGCTCCCTCGTCCTTCCTTTCAGCGATGATCTGGTAGTCGAAAAATACCTCATCTCCGCCTAAGGGTATATATTTGTCCATCTCATAGCCGAGAGATCCCCTCAGATTCTCCTTGAGGGCCAACGGCAGGGTGAGATATCTGAAGATGGCTAGATCGGATTGAAAACCCACATGCAAATGGGCGCTTCTGACCTTGTGGCCCACCGCAAACCCGGCGAGAAGGGAAAAGGCCTTGTGCACCCTCTCGGCAAAGGGAGCCTTGGGGTCCAGGGATAGATCGCTATGGGCCGCCATTTTGGGACCTCCCGGTCCCTTCCCAAGCAAGGCCGCGCTTGCTCGATCACTCCCGATGTACAGCCCCAGTGTCGGCTGGAATATCATAATCTCCCTTCCGATCCAAGATCATCAAAACCGGGGCCTTCCCCTTCCAGAAAGGCGGCGCCCGGCCTCTGGTCATCCCACCACTGAAGGAGAGCGTAACGGTCAGGGGACTTCATGTCAAACATAACTAATGCAGAGAGGGTTCGGGAGGCGGATCCATGGTTCATGGATCCCCGAGACCGGATCACGTAGTATGGATTGAGTTCCATGGTGATATACGGGGCAATCGATGCGTAGATTTCTGTTCCCACCACCATGCTCAATTCAGCCGGAGATAAAAAATCCTTTTCCTCCCTGAATGCCACGACGGCCTTGACCGCATCCTCGGTCATTCCGGGAAGAGCGCCCAAAACCTGGGGCGGAGCCGCATTGATATTGATTGTTTGCATTGTCACCTTCTTTCGAGGCGCAGATTTCCCATCGCGCGGTCCCTCAGCATCCTGCCCATAAACGGTGACCATATCCCGCAGGCCGCCGTAAAAGATCTTCCTGGTAATCCCGCGAACCAGCAACAGCTCCTCAACGGAATCAAATGAGTCGTCCTTGCACGTATACGGGGTAGGCAGGGCCTGGTAATAATCATTCTCTGCGCCATGGAGACGATGCAACTGATCCCGGTCACGCCAGTCCAGGATGGAGTCCACGATCACCGCGGTCTCCTCCTCATCCAACTGAAAAGGACTGAGCATGACCTTGAGGAGCCTGCTGTCTGCTCTGTTGATATCTATCTTGCCTGATTCATTATCTACATGCACTGCGTAATACCCCTCGCCGAAAAGGACCTTCGGGTTTTCGCAGTTGATTCGAAAAAAAGGTCCTTCTCGTTGGCTTCGTTCAGATTCTACCTCCCTCCGGACCGGTCTGAAACCTTCTCGCACCATCTGGTCGACGGCTTGCTGGATCCCTGCATAGGCAACGTAATAGGCCTGCGTAGCCTGCGTGAAGCCCCACGTCATATTCACCTCAGCCCGCATGGTATGGCAGAACTCCGCCACGATCACGGACAACAGGATCAGGATCCACAAGACCAGAAAAAGGGCAACGCCCCTCTCGTCTCCTGTTCGGAGCAGGGTCCTCAAGATGGAATATGCCGATGGCCTCATTGAACCTTGACCGCGCAGCGAGGCCTCGCCAGAAAGGACAGGGTGATATCCCCTTCGTATGTTATATGCACCTTGACCGCAAGGGGCAGATCCCCCTGCTTTTCTTCGCCCCATTCCTTTATCAAACGAGGCTCTTCCTCGCCGCTCTCATGATACAGATAGTGGAATAGAATCTCCTCGGCCCGTGGAAGCAAGAGAACTGGTTCGTCGTTTCCTTCCCGCCCTTTGGGCTCACGGTCCGGGCCCAAGAAGATGAGATCCTTTTGGTACAAGAGGAGCTGTTCCTTGCCAGATTCCTCATCACGAGCCACCTCATAGCGCACATACACGGGCCTGCCTTCGCTTTCGGTCAAAAGAGGGATCAGGGAGGCAAATTCTAAGGATTTTTCGTCTCCCCTCATCAAAAAGGGGGTTTGCTCGGGCAATCTCACCTTGTCCCCGGTATACAGGGAGGCTATCTGGGAACCGATCAGTTCAACCAGAACCCGCAGCCTCTGGTTTTCGTCGATGCCCTTTTCACCTTTTTCCCATGCATCCACACCTATCTTAAGCCCTCCGAATATCAAGGTCACCACAACTGCAAGAATGGTGCCGCTGATCAAAAGCTCCAGCAAGGTAAAACCATCGGACCTTGAAACAGGGCCGAGCGATGGATGAGGTAAACCCACGACTCCCTCTAGCTCCTAACCAAAGATATTTGAAATTTTGAATATCGAACAAGGAATTTAGAACAGAAGAAGTGATAGGAAAACTTCGAAATTCGACATTCCTTGTTCAGCATTCTGCGGTTCAAAGACCATCTCAAGTTTCAAAATAGTACGAATGTGAGAGATAAATTCTTAGAATGAACCAGTAAGAACCTAACCACCTTGAAGCTCTCCCGCTCTGGCCATCGTAAGGGTGCTGATGGCAACATTCCGCTGCCGATGCCCTTCCTTCCACGTGACCTCCAGGGCAATGCGAAAAAGGCGGACGGATGAGGGAGGCATGACCGCTTCATCCTCTATGAAAGGGGTTATTTCCACGTTCCACAGGGAACTGTCCGGGAACCTGCCTTCCATGGATCCGGCGGACAGCTCAGGGGCTGTGAGGATTTCCTCCATCTTCTCGCGGGCCTGGAAAACCGCCTGGAGGTACTCGCGCGAGACACGGCCTCCCTTCAGACCCCCTGAAAAAAGCTCCATGATTGCGACCAGGCAGATGGTGAGGATGACCATGGCCACCAGTATTTCAAGAAGGGTAAATCCGGGAGATTCCCTGCTGAACAGCCGAACATGCTGTGCGCATGTACGATGAAAGCCGGTTTCAGCCGTTTTGTTTCTCTGAGATCTCACACCGATCAGAAGACCTTTGCCCTGGAGGTGACGATATCCACCTGCACTATACAGGATTTACCCCTGGTGTTGACCAGGCTAATCTCGCCCCCTGTGGAGGTCCCGTTTTCAAGGAAGTAGATAAAATAAGGTTCAGCGGGATCGTGACGGCCTTTGCGTGTTTTTACCTCATGGAACTGGATGCCCTCGGGTAAGGCATATTCTTTTTTCAGGCTACGGCCGCTGTGTGACAGCTCTTCT
>CAYPNL010000200.1:0-5553 GCA_964412045.1 uncultured Desulfobacteraceae bacterium | reverse complement strand
GCCGGCAGTCGCCCCAACAATGACCTCTGGTCCTAAGAGCATGGAAAAGATAAGGATATAAAGGGCAATCTGGGTGCTTGCAAAGCTTATGATAAAGAGGAGGATGCCACCGGCCAATGCCATGGTCTTCATGATAGACATCCGCGGCATGAAGAAAAAAATGCCCAAAGCAAGGCCGAGAATGATAAGGAGCGGACCGATTAACTGAACGGTGGACTGCCCTGAAGGATTATGTATCGAGGATTTGAACAATTACCGTAGCACCACGCTGCTTTCTATGCCGGTCTCAGGTAAGATACGAACCATTTCAATTGCCCCCCTTTTTATTGGATGGGATTCACCTCCTGCACTGGAATCGTTTTTTGCGGGAAGAGGCATTTGTCAAGATCAATGATCCCGGTCTGCCAGAGGATACTCGCAATCAAGATGATGAGGGCGGTAATCAACAGTATTGGGGCAAGGATTCGAAAAGCTTTGCTCTTGTCTCCCTTTTTCTTCTTCTCGCCCTCCTTCCCATAGTAGGCGTAATATTTATATTTTTTCAGCTCCGCAAAATCAGGACTTATCTCAGCCTTTACTCCGTTCAGTACAACCCCGATAATATTTGCCTTTATCTGCTCTAGTTGAGATTTAACCCTTTTAAGTATCCCCCGCGCGACCTTACCAACCCTGTAAGTAAGCAAAACGCCATCCGTCCCCATCGCCAAAACAAGGGCATCCGCCGCAGACACCAATGGTGGGGCGTCCATCAAGATGATGTCATACTGGTCACGCATCTCTCCGAGGAGGCCCTTGAACTTCTTTGACTGCATCAGTTCAGCCGGATTCAGTGGGATGGTGCCGCAGGTTATGATGTGAAGGTTATCGATTCCTGGTGTTAGCATAATCTTATCTATGTTCATCTTTCCCATCATGATGTCAGTGACCGTCCTCACGACCTCAGAGAGTTCATAATTGCCCAAGAGGTAATCAGTGATGCCTGGTGTTGACTCGATCCCAAACATACGGAAGATAGTCGGTTTACGGAGGTCAGTTTCCATCAGAAGGGTCTTCAATCCCCCCTCTGCCATGGCAATAGCCAGGTTCGCCGCCACAGTCGTCTTTCCTTCTTCTGCAACAGCGCTTGTCACAAGAATAGTCTTGATATCGTGCTCAAGAGCACTAAACTGCACGTTCATCCTGAAGGATCTGAAACTCTCAGCCAGGATGGATCGGGGGCCAAAGTTGGGGATCAAACGCGCATTCCGTAATACAGAATCGGATGGGGCCTCCCGTTCGTACTGCTCCTTGAGGTCAGGCTGTATATCACTTTCGTCTATATAGGGGATTAGGCCCATAACTGCGAGGCCAAGGGTTTTTTCTACCTCGTCGATTGCCCCAAGAGAGGTATCAAAGGTTTCAACAATAAAGGCAAATACCAAACCGAACACGAGACCTATCATCGCACCCATGAAGCCCGACTGCACAGTATTCGGAGGATTTATGGGTTTGAACGGTTCGAATGCAGGTCTTACGATAACAACCTCCTCCGGCTTCTCGGCATTCTGGATCAAGGCCTCCTGATATTTCGATCCAAGCAAGCTGTAGATCTCGGCATTCCTCTCCACCTCCTTATCGAGTCTGGCAAGCTCTAATCCCTTGTTTGGAATCAATTGGAGCTTTTCCCTAAGACCTGCAACCTCCTTTCTGAGCTCGTGCTCCCTTTTTTCGTAAACCTTCAGTTGTGATTCGAGCTCGGTGATCATCTTTTCCTTAATCTCGGCAATTTGCTTATCCACTTCAATGACGTGTGGGTGGGCTGTGGTGTACTGAACGAGCAAGGTATCCCGCTGAATCATCAGGTCTATGAGGCGCGAGTTTAGTTTTTTGTAAAGCTCTGTCGTCTTTTCAGAGAAAAAACTCTCCGCTGAACTTGAGGTGTAGCCGGGAGCCTCCTTGATCTTCCGCGCGATATCATCGAGTTCCCTCTCTGCCTCCACTGTTTCAGCCAGCCGGGCCTCAAGGGCGCCGGCTCTTGACAAGAGGCTGTCGCTCTGGGAGCTGAATGAAATGACCTGTTCATGCTCCTTAAATCGCCTGAGTCTATCCTCGGAGTTCCTGAGCCTTTTGTCCACTTCCTCAAGCTGGCCCCTTATGAACTTGATGGCCTCACCGGTTCTCTTGTTTACCTCCTCGGCATGGGTCTCCCTATACGCAAGAGCTACCTGGTTGGCTAAATGAGCGGATAATTCCGGGCTATCAGCCTTTACCGTGATGTTCACGATATTGCTATACCCTTCTCTGGTGACCGTGATCTTGGCCTGGAGGCCGGTAATTATCTGAGCCAGTTTCCTATCTGAATAATTCTCTTCATTCACGAGGCGCATGGCTAATGCCACCCTTTTCAATACCGGGTAACCCTTTATCACGGCCATCTGTGTCTCTATCTCGCTGCCCGAACCAAAGGAAATAAACTTGGTATACAACCCAAGAGGTGAGACTGCTTTCTCAAACTTGATGCTACAGGTGGATTCATAGAGTAAGGTAGGCGCCCGAATGATAGCAAGAGCAGCACTAAAGATGGTAAAGAGAACCACTACCAATAGGATAAAAACCCTTTTGTTCTTGACAATTCTCCAGTATTCTATCAAATTTAGATCATACTGGGCCATGCAGAGAACCTAATCCTTAAGCCTGAGATGCTCATAACTTCCATAGGCATCCCTATATTGACCGGGATACAGGAGATAATCGAGAAGCGGCACGGTGTTCACGATAAATTCATTGATATCCCCTATGATGCGCCGAGGAACGTATAAGATGTCTCCATCCATGAGAGGCACATTCTGGCTGATATCACCTTTCTTCAGGATGGCGCTCACATCTGCTGTAAGAATGAGGGGTTTTGCTCCAGGTTGGTACCCCCGTATTATGAGCGTGTTTTCTTCAACCGCGGTCCTCGTATAGCTTCCTGCAAAGGAAAGAGCGGCCAGCAGATCAGGCACATCCTTCAGGGAATAGACCCCCTGCCTGTTTACCTCTCCCAACACATATACCCTCTCGCCGTATTCAGGAAGCTCCGGGACATCGATCACATCCCCATCATCTATTATTACATTTTGCTCAATCTCGCCCCGATAGATGAGATCGTAAAGATTGATAAAATAGCTTGTATCCCCTCGTATCAGCTTCACCTTTTTTATATCGGCATCCTTGGTATAGCCGCCGGCCATAACCAGAAGATCGAGGAGCGTCATCTTTCCGTTAAGGTAAAGTCTACCGCTTGCCGCCTCATAGTGAGCGTATCGAAATGCGCCTACCTCTCCCATAACCAAGGCGCTTTTGCTCTTAAATTCCTTCACCACGATATCAACTCTGGGGCTTTTAAGAAACACGGCGAGCCTTTTAGTGAGCGCATTGTCAAGCTCGGAAACAGTAAGGCCTTCAACCATCAGGTCATCCACAAAGGCATAGGAGATCGTCCCATCTGAGCGTACCATGACCGTATCTGTTTTATGCTCGCTCCCTATCCTGGAAGTTATTTCTAGGATATCGAGGGCCCCAATCTTGTATTCCGGATACCCTCTTTTCTCCGTAAAAACAGAGTTCTCCGCTATTCTGCTCATCTCATCCAGCTTTCGTTCCATAGCAGACGTGCGGGAAGGCAGGTCTGCGGATGAAACCGCAGGGTGAATGCTCGCAACAGGGGTTCCCTGAATGCCCCTTGTGCAACTCTGTGAGATACTTATGCACAAGGTGAGGATAGAGAGGGTATAGATATGGTTAGCTAAGCTCCCTTTCATCAATACTCTCCGTTATATAAAGGAGCGGTTGCTGGGAAAGATCGACAATCTTGCGTATCTTCAGCTTATTACCCACATGATCATAGAGGATCTCTACGATGGGCTTAAGAGGAAATTCCGGATTCGTGGTGATTACCCTGCCGACTGAGCGGTCATTAAGCTTCACATGGCTTCCCACGGGGAAAAAGGATATCTGGTTGAGGAACACCTTCACAACCTTGACTGGAAACTTACCCTTGTTCGAGGAGATGATGTCCTTCATTGCCCGGCTTTTTTCAATCCTATCCCGGTAAGGCCTGTCCCGTATCATGGCGGAATACATATCGACCAAGCCAACGATAAAAGCAAATTCATGAATTTTATCCCCCTCGAGCCCCCTAGGATACCCTGTGCCGTCAACCCTTTCATGGACCTGGAGTGATAGATTGGCGAGCCATCCGAACTTATCGCCCAACTTGGAAAGGATCCCAGCGCTGAGCTCTGGGTGGCGCTTGATCTCCGTGAATTCTCTCTCGCTCAGCCTTCCCTTTTTTCTCAAGATGGCGGTGGGAATCTTGTACATGCCCACATTATGTAAGAAAGCAACCATTGCAAGCGGCAGCAACCTCTTTTTGTCATAGCCCATTCCAAGGCCTACGAGGAGGGATACAACAGTAACCTCGATTGCGTGCTCCGGCAATGTGCTCTCTTTGCCCCCTTCAAATACAAGAGAATAGTAGAGAGGCTCAATAAGGTCACTTTCGGTAATATGGCGGAGGTGATGGATGACAGAAGATATATCGATCTTTTCATCTTTTTGGACGGACGATTGAACCTGATTAGCGAGGGTAAGAAGTTTCTTTTGGTATGCCCTCGCCTCTTGTATGGTATTCCTGCCCTCCACTCTACCTTTATTCCAGAAATCAGTCTTCCCGAGGGCTAAACCTTGACCGGTTTTCTCCCTTTCTTCCACATCGAGATCGATATCATCCACTAGGTCAAAAAATCGAATCATCGCTAATCAAGTTCATCCATAACGCTTTTAACTATCCCCGACTCGATTACCCTGCCCTTATTGTAATAACCAATCAAAAGACACAAATCGCACACCGAATTTATTACCCTCGCGACACCTCTGCTATACTCATAGATCCTCTCTATGGCCTTGGTAGTAAAGACATTTTTTCTAAAACCAGCCTTCTTTTCTCGAAACATAATATACTTAATGGTATCGGTGAGGCTGAAGGGAGAAAGGTGATAGCGGATAGCAATCCTTTGATCGAACTGCTTCATCTGCCTGATCTTCATCTTCAACTCCGTCTGCCCGACGAGCACAACGGTGAGCAAAAAGCGATCATTGCTCTGTAAGTTTAACAGGAGCCTTGCTTCCTCAAAGGTTTCCTCATTGAGAATCTGAGCCTCATCGACAATGACAATTGTCCCCTTGTTCTGCTCCATATTAGCGATAATCTTGGTGTTGAGGGTCTGCAACAGTTTGGTCTTCGAGTTCGGCAGCTCGTTGATATTCATCTGGAGCAGGATTCCCTGTAGTAATTCTACCGGGTCGATCGGTGGATTGGTGAGAAGAATCACCTCTGAGCCATCCTGTTGCAGCCTCCTCATATAGACCCTGCTGATCAAGGTTTTCCCACAGCCAATCTCTCCTGTTAACATCGCGCCACCCTTCATCATCTTCGAGGCGTACAGTAATCTGCTTAAAGCCTCTTTATGGATCTCGGAGAGATAGAAAAAGGATGGGTCAGCCACATTATCGAAGGGAAACCTGTGTAAT
>CAYPNL010000199.1:0-7831 GCA_964412045.1 uncultured Desulfobacteraceae bacterium | reverse complement strand
CCACCGCATCGATCGCCTTTTTTGCCGCAGCTTTACTCCCAAAGAGATCCGGTCGCCTTCTGAATACCGCCTCGACCAAATGTTTGCCACTGTGGAGCCTATGAGAAAGCAATCTCCTCTCCCCTGCGAGATCTGGGTCATCGAGCAGCAGCTCAAAGGGAATGCTTATCAGATTAAACTCACATTGCGGACAGGAATGGATCGGGTCTTCCATATCCTCCGATAGATAGAATACCCTGCGCTTCCCGTGCTCTGTTCGGCAAAATATCTCGGTTCCGCAATTCGGGCAGTATCGAGTCACACAGACGAGATCGTTCATATCAACCATGGTTCTCCTCCTTCCTTGAGAATGAGTCTTTATTTCGTCCAAGAAAAGCACGTCCTCTGGGCGTAGACTATTTAGTCAGCGCCACCGGGCATCAACCGTAAGGCATGGTATGCCCATCAGGCAGGGAGGTCAAGGCCTGCCTCCTACCATCTTCCTAAACTCATCCTCGGTTAAGGTCTTGATCCCCATCTTCAGGGCGTTATCGTATTTCGATCCGGGGTTCCTGCCGACCACCACGTAATCCGTTTTGCTGCTTACCGAGGACGACACCCTCCCTCCTAGGCCCTCTATCATACCACGGGCCTCCTCCCTGGTAAAGGAATCCATCCCCCCTGTCAGGACGAATGTCATGCCCGTGAGCAAGGCCTCCTTTTCTGAGACCTCCTCGACAGGAAACACAACTCCACCCTTCTTTAGCTTTTCCAGTACCTGGAGGTTCTTTGGGTTATGGAAAAAATTATAGATGCTCTCGGCAACTACCGGCCCAACCTCATGAACCTGGATGAGCTCATCGATACCCTGTTTCGCCAGATTGTCGAGGGAGGTGAACCGTTTCGCCAGCACTCCTGCCAGATGAAAGCCTACATTTCTGATTCCCAGGGCATAGATGAGGTTGGTGAGCCGCGGTTTCCTGCTCCTTTCAACGGCCCTGAGCAGATTTTCAGCGAGCTTATCCCCCATGCGGTCCATCCTCATAATATCCTCTTGGGTGAGGAAATAGAGGTCTGCCTGGTCCTTAATGATCCCCTTGTCCACCATCTGCTCTAGGAACTTGAACCCCAGTCCGTCCATATCCATGGCCCCTTTGGAAACGAAATGGGCCAGGTTCTCCTTGATCTGGGCAGGGCAGGCAATCCCGGTGCACCGGTGAACGGCCTCCCCCTCAGGCCGCTCCACCTTGGATCCGCACACAGGGCATTGATCGGGCATGGTGAAGGTCCTCTCCCTGCCGCTCCTCTTTGACTCCACCACCTTGACCACCTCGGGGATCACATCTCCCGCCCTCTGGATCACCACCGTATCCCCGATCCTGATATCCTTCTTCCGTATCTCATCCTCGTTGTGCAGGCTGGCACGGCTCACCTCAACCCCGCCCACCCTCACCGGCTCCAGCACGGCCACCGGGGTGAGCGCCCCGGTTCTTCCCACGCTCACGATGATGTCGTTGATCCTCGTGTGTTCTTGCTGCGCCGGGAACTTCCATGCAATAGCCCAGCGGGGACTTCTGGAAAGTTCCCCCATCCGGCGCTGAAGATTGAACTCGTTCACCTTGATCACAATCCCGTCAATCTCATAGGGAAGATCCTTCCTCATCCCGAGCATACCCTGATAGTAGTCCTCAACCTGGTCCACGCTCTCGCACAGCTCTATGTGATGACTGATCTTGAACCCCAAACTCCTCAGGTACTGGATGCTGTCCCAGTGATTGGCGACCTCCACCCCTTCAATCCTGCCGATACCGTAAACGAACATGTCAAGGGGCCTGGTCCTCGTGACCCGTGGATCGAGCTGCCTCACCGATCCTGCAGCGGCATTCCGAGGATTAGCGAACAAGGGCTCCCCTGCCTCTTCTCGCTTCCTGTTGAGCCGATGGAAGTCATCCTTGTTTATGATCACCTCTCCCCGTACCTCGATGAATGAAGGCTCCGGGTTACCCATGAGCCGCAGAGGGATGGATTTGATAGTGCGAAGGTTCATGGTCACGTCCTCTCCGACCTCCCCATTCCCCCTGGTTGAGCCCAGGGTAAAGGCGCCGTTGGTGAACACGAGTTCTACTGCGAGTCCATCAAACTTTGGCTCAACCGTGTAGCGGATCATCTCCCCGAAGTCACCTGAAAGCTCTCGCACCCTGCGGTGGAAATCCAGGAATTCTGCCTCTGAGGTCGCCTTGTTCAGGCTCAACATGGGAAGGCCATGTCTTACGGTCTTGAATTCCTCAAGCGGGACAGCTCCCACCCGCTGGGTAGGGGAATCCGGAGTAATCAGCTCCGGGTTGTTGTTCTCAAGGCCAACGAGTTCATCGAAGAGCCGGTCATACTCAGCATCCGATATCTCCGGGTTATCCAGCACATAGTAGCGGTAGTTGTGGTAGTGCAGCTGCTTCCGGAGCTCCTCGATCCTTTGAATGACGCTCTTATCAACTCTGGGCATGGGTGATCCCACCTTGAGTGTTTAACGCTCTTATCTCATCCTAAGATAAGCTGTTGCCGATTCAATCTTTAAAGGTTCAGCGTTCAAAGGTTTATGTATATCACAAAAATACGAGAAAACATCAAGCAGTTCTCGACGTCCCTCCTGGCAAAAATGCCTGGCAAAAAATCCTTGATATTCACTGCATGGTAAGGCATTCTATATATAGCAGAAAAACGAGGTCCCCGGATAAGATTTCAGCGTAAATCCCTCAATGTAATAAATGGATTGGGTCTCATAGAAAAGGGGTGACTCTGATGGCGGTGATCACTCTCTTCACGCCAGCCGCTCTATAGAAAGACGGCAGAGGTCTGGTAAAGGTAAAGCAGGAGGCCTTGATTCAATGCCTAACGGTTTTCTGAGACGAATAAATAGTAACGGGAGGCACAGACATGTACCGAGATAATCCATTAATGAACATCTCATGGGATGATTTTCAAAAGCTCACGCCCGAGCAAAAAGGTCCCTACTTCCTCAGGCAAGAGCGTCCCTACCATGTCCTTGCCGCACAGCAATTCAACCGGCCCATGCTTGAGAGGATCTGTGATCTGACCACCAAGATACGGCTGATCGGAAAGACAAAGGGCGGCATCCACTTCTTACAGGAACTGCTCTCGGAGAAGCGGGCCATGTTGTACTTCGTGCAACCCTCAACGCGCACCTTTCTCTCGTTCTACGCGGCATGCCAGATCCTGGGAATAGATCCCGCTGAAGTCAGGGATACCACGACCTCGAGCGAGGTCAAGGGCGAGTCCCCGGAGGATACGGTGCGGACCTTCAGTTCCTATTTCGATCTTATCATCATGCGCCACCCAGTAGGCGGGTTTGCTGAACGAATCGCGTGGCTGCTCTCCAATACCAATAGACCGGTACCACTCGTGAATGCGGGCTCTGGAAAGGATCAACATCCCACCCAGGCCTTGCTCGATATCTACACCCTGCAGCGGAGCTTTGAGGGCCGCGGTGCCATCGAGGGCAAGAGGATCGCATTCGTGGGCGATCTTGCCAGGGGCAGGACGGTGCGGTCTCTTGCCACCCTGCTTTTGCTCTATCCAGGCGTACGTCAGTATTTCGTGGCCCCAAAGGAATTGCAGATCGGCGATGATATCGTTGCGGCGATTGAGAAGGCCGGCATGGAATATGAGGTATGCGATGACCTTGAACGGGTCATTCCTGAGGTAGATGCAATCTACATGACGCGCATCCAGGACGAGTGGGATGCATCTCATGAGAGCCGGTTCATCGACTCGAGCCGATTCCATTTCACGGCGAAACACCTCGCCACGCTCAAACCCGATGCCGTGCTTCTCCATCCCCTGCCGCGCCGCAATGAAATCGATGTTGAGGTGGACTCCGACCCGCGCGCCATCTACTGGCGGCAGGTGAGGAATGGTATGTGGGTGCGGGCAGCCTTGATGCTCAACATATTCGATCGAGGCGGAGAAATCGACAGATACTACGAGGATCTCGTGAGCTAACGGATGGGCAGGAACATGAGACACCTAATAAGCTTAAGGGATTGGTCAGGGGATGAGATCAAGGAGGTAGCCTACCTGGCCAAGGAAATCAAAACAGCCCCTGAGAGATACCGGGATTTCATGCGAGGCAAGGTGCTGGTCATGATGTTCGAGAAGCCAAGCCTGCGTACCCGCGTCTCTTTTGAGGTCGGAATGTACCAGATGGGAGGGAATGCGATCTTCTACGACATGTCTACCTCGCCTCTCGGGGCAGGCAAGGAAACTATTCATGACACGGTCAAGACAGTAAGCCGGTATGCGGATCTCATGATGGCCAGGCTTTTTGAACACGAGAAGATCAAGGAGATGGCTAGGTTCTCCGACATCCCCGTGATCAATGGCCTCACCGACTTCAGCCACCCGTGCCAGATACTCTCTGACCTGCTCACCATAGAGGAGCACAAGGGGTCGCTCGAAGGCATCACCGTAGCCTATCTGGGAGATGCAAAAAACAACGTAACCCATTCGCTACTCTACGGCTGTCCTAAGATGGCCATGAACATACGTGTGGGCTGCCCTGAGGGGGAGGAATTCAGTCCGCTCCCCGAGGTAGTAAGGTATGCGGTCGAGCAAGGAGCGCTGTCGGGGTCAACCGTTATGGTAACCCATGATCCCCTTGAAGCTGTCCGAGGAGCTGATGTGATCTATACTGACTCGTGGATGAGTTACCATGTTGCACCCGAAACGCTCGATTCCAGGATGAAGGCCCTCAAACCATTTCAGGTGGATGGAGTAAAAATGGCCCTTGGAGCGCCTGACGCGATCTTCATGAATTGCCTGCCGGCCTTACGCGGCCTTGAGCAGACCGCCGATGTTATAGACGGTTCTCAATCCGTGGTGTTCGACCAGGCTGAAAACAGGCTGCATGCCCAAAAGGCCATCATGATCACCCTGATGAAGAAAAATAGCGCAAGGCGATAAACGTGAGGACAAAGGCCGTATTGAACCGAAATCAACTGCTACCGGCTGAAGCCGGCAGCTTGGCGGGCCGACCCATCTTCATCGAATGAATTCGAACCGCTATCCCGAAAAGACTATAGAATATCGAATATAGAACACCGAACCGCAGAATAACGAAAGAACAACTTCGAAATTCGATATTCCTTGTTCACCACAAAAGCGGCCTCTATACCCTGAACAGGGCCTTCATTTCTCCCGGGGCTCGGGGAGCTGAAGCTCTGTAATCATCGCCCCCAGAGACGTTAAGGTCATAAAGGCAAAGGCGCGCCAGGCGAACTGTACCGCAATCTCTCCAAATCCTATCCCATATCCCATACATCCGGAGAACACGACAGAGAACAGTGCCACGGCCCCTCCACAGAGCGCTGCACCGACAACCCGCTTCCACAGCCGATCCCCGCCGGCGCCAAGGGTTGCGATAGCGCCACAGAGTAAAGGAACCATCGCCGTAAGCGCCCAGGTCTCCAACAACTCAGGAAGCACCCCTGCTTCGTTTAGATACGCATGGTCGGCGAGCGAAAAGATTCCAGCCCCACCGACCGCACACAATACCAGGTGCCAGTAGCGCGGCTCCATGCCGGTCCGCATCTGAGCCCTCTTCCGCATACGACGCCGGATGGTCAGAGGCCAGTTGTAGAAGATATTGAACACTTCGCGTTCAAGCAGGGCGCCCCTCTCGCCGAATACCGGTACCATATGCACTGCTTCGGTTGCCCAGTGTACGGCCATGAACCTCGCCAGCGTCGGGTAGCGATAGGCCATCTGGATAGGAAACGCCAGGTACCCGATATACTTGAAGAACCCGAGAAACACGGCCACATTATAATCCTTGAAGTTTCGCTCCCTGATCACGAGGCTCAGTACGTAAAGCCCTCTCACCAGCGATCCGGGCGAAATGGGCACCACCTGAAAGAGTGCGATGATTCCGAGACCGAACGCCCATGCCTGCGCCCGCGGAAGCTCGGGGTGCAAAGCCACATAGATCACCGCCACGAGCACGGAGACAATCTGGGTAACCGGGAAGGTGCAGAGATGCACCGCAAGGGATTTGAGATATTTCTGGATAAAGGGCTCACCAATCTTGGAAAGGATCACCTCTGAATCCTCTTTGCTCACGAGCTGATTATTTCTTCCCTTTGTCACCATCTCGCGAAGCCATTGCTCACGTTGCTTCGCGTCAAAGTAGAGGCGCACCGGCCGGGCAATGAGATAATCGATACGCTCCCTCGCATACCGCCAGTCGGTGAAAAATCGATGAATCCTCGCGGGCAAAAGTGCGAACAGGAGATGATAGGAAACCCTCCACGGATTCTTCGCCACGGCGAGCGCACGCTCTCCATCGATCCTTCCAGACCGGTGCCACGTTATGAGGAACTCGATCACCCTGCCCCGGACTGCACGGTTGAGGTAGTTCCTGCTCGTTAGGATCTCCCGGTAATGCCTTCTCCAATCCTCCTGACCCCAGGCTTTCTTGAAAATCTCCCCCAAAAACGGGATAAGGCCGATTGTCAGCACGAGGATCACCATGGTTCTGCTTTTCCGCAGCCTCTCCTCGAAAGACGTATCGATCAGGTTACGGACCCTCCATCCGGTCACCGCGGCCTCCAGCAATCTTTTCCACAGACGCGAGCTCGCGAGAAGCCGAACGTGATGGTGCGTGATGTCGGGAATAGAATCCCGGTATAGCCTCTCTGATTCCCTCAGGCACTCCAGGGTGCGGTGCATATCGGAAAATTCATCCTCGTGAGCCTCCATGAAGTGCTCGAGAGCCTCGAGGTCACCCCGATCAAACTGGACTAAACTTCCCCTCATGAGCCCCTGGCCGATGAGCTTGAAATCCCCGGGGCTCATGGGCAGGAAGGGCAAAAGGGCGAGTCCCGCCCTGAAGTCCACGGCCACCAGGCCCCCGTACGGTGAATCCTCCTCAACCTTCCGTTTCAGGCAATTTGGCTGGCTCTTCCAGGTGGACCATTCGTACTGTCTCGCAGACTCATGGGCCCCCATCTCGTGCATAAGCCGGACGAGGCGGTCCATAAATTCTCGCTTGGCCCGGTATTCCGGGGAACCGAGCCTCTCTTGATCGATGTGCTCGCCCCTGCGCCACCTCATGAGTAAATCAAGGCGATCGTCAACCTCCAATCTCCAGGTTCGCCCCTCTACCCACTCGCTTAATTCTCCGCAACTGCCAAGGTTGGTATCCACAAAAGTTGCGTACACATCCACGACCGCCCGTTCATCCCCGAATCGTATCGTAGCCCCCCTCCTTAAGAGTTTCTGCCACAGGGCTCCCGCCCTCGCTGCTGCGGGGTTTACCTGAGGCTGAAAAGGTCCCTGAAATGCAATCCAGTAGATGATGTTGCGAAAAATTCGGGAAAAGGTGCCGGGAGGAATGAGCAGTTTCATCGCGTAGAGCCCGCCGAGTACAAGCCCCTCTGGTGGATCTTTCTCTGCTGTGATATCCAGGACCCTAACCTGGTAAACCTGCCCTGCAAATCCACCGCCCACGAACCTCTCCACCACGAGCTTGAGACATGCTTCATCTGACCCGCTGAGCCCGGTAACCTGGTAGTGGAGCTCAGCGCCTACCTCGTAACGGTTAAGCCGCATGGGCCGGTACAGGGCTGTAGTGCGGAACTCCTCTTCGAGCTGCCAATAGACAGCATCCTGTGCAGCGAAGCTCATTTCCCTTTTCTCTGCCCCCATTCCGTTCGTGTCAGAGAGAATCGACATGCATCTGTATTTCGTAACACGGTACCTTTTGAAAACGAACTCCGGCCTTTGATCGAGGTACAATAGGATCCCTTGGTGAGACGCATGGGCATGGGGGTGTCTTTTT
>CAYPNL010000198.1:0-3611 GCA_964412045.1 uncultured Desulfobacteraceae bacterium | reverse complement strand
GAGAGGTGAAGGAATACCTCAGGGGAAAGGGCTTAGAGGTAGAGCGTGTCTAACAATGCTTTATCGAGAATTGATCCCGAGCCTTGACATACCTTCATGTCTGTATTATTTTTTTGGGTATATCGGCACTATTTCGCATCTGTTATAAATGATGTCATCTCCAATCTGATCGATAGACTGTACTGACAGAAAAGGGTATCAAAGAATAACCGTCATAAAAGGAGAAAAAACCATGAAGATTGCAGTTGCTACTGAGGATAATAAAGGCCTCGAGGCACTCATGAGCCAGCATTTCGGCAGGTGCCCCTACTACATGCTGGTAGATGTCGTTAACGGTGAGATAGGGGAGGTAAAGGCCCTTGAGAGCCCCTTTTATGGGAGCCATGGGGAACCGGGTGAGGTCCCTGCCTTTATCAAGAAGCTCGGTGCTCAGGTGATAATCGCAGGCGGCATGGGGCCAAAGGCCATTGGTTTCTTTGAGCAATACGGAATTCAGGTCGTCACCGGGGTCTCCGGTGCAGTTCAAAGGGTAATTCAATTGTATCTAGATGGACAGATTCAGGGTGCGAGCCCTTGCATGGACCATGAATCCGACCATGATGTTGATGAGCCTCCCCAAGATGAGACATCGCAACTCCGAGAGGAGATACGTGCCTTGAGAAAGCAGTTGGATCTCGCAATTGAGAGAGTAAAGGGGCTTGAGGAGCAAAAAACGAGAAACTATAAACAAGGAGGTAACCACTCGATGAAACGGGGAGTTTTTCAATTTCTGTCGACGAAGGCCGTTTTCATAGTAGCAATAAGCCTTTTTTTTAGCCTCGCCTTGCACCAAGAGGTTATGGCTCGAAGCGATGTACCTGATAGCTTTGCAGAGCTAGCTGACAAGGTAGGTCATGTCGCCGTGAATATCAGCTCCACCAAGGTGGTGAAACCCACGGGCAGGTTCTTCCAATTTCCCGGCAGGGAGTTCGGGGATTTCTTCGGAGAGGATTTCTTCAAACACTTCTTTGGCGAGATACCTCAAGAGCAGATGAGGCAGAGAAGCCTGGGATCCGGCGTCGTTGTCACTGAGGATGGCTATATATTGACCAACAACCATGTGGTTGCTGAGGCCGCGGAGATAGTTGTCACATTCACTGAAAAGGAACAATATGAGGCCAAGATCATTGGAAGGGATCCAAAGACCGATATCGCACTCATCAAGATTGAGATGAACAAGCCGATAGCTTTTGCCAAGCTCGGCGACTCAGACGCGCTGAGGGTGGGCGATTGGGTTGTGGCAATAGGAAATCCTTTTGGCCTCGGGAATACGGTGACCGCAGGGATTGTCAGTGCGAAGGGAAGGACAATCGGAGCCGGACCCTATGATAATTTCATACAAACCGATGCCTCTATCAACCCCGGAAATTCAGGAGGCCCGCTCTTCAATCTGGACGGTGAGGTCGTCGGGATCAACACCGCAATCTTTTCTCAGACAGGGGGGAATATCGGCATTGGTTTTGCCATACCCATCAACATGGCCAAATCCGTCATGTCTCAGTTGAAGGACAAGGGCAAGGTCACGAGAGGTTGGCTGGGTGTGACTATTCAGAATGTTACCCCTGAAATCAAGGAAAAATTCGCGCTTACTAAAACAGAAGGCGCCCTTGTTGCTGAGGTAGCAAAGGACAGTCCTGCAGAAAAAGCAGGCCTCCAGCGAGGAGATGTTATAATCAGGTTTGATGACAAGAAGGTTACGGAGATGAGTGCGCTTCCTCCCATAGTTGCGCAAACACCGGTAGGAAAGCAGATTGAGATAGTCGCGATCCGGAAGGGAAAGGAGCAGCGATTTACAGTGGCAATTGCAGAGCTCAAAGAAGAAGCCCTAGCAGGAGCTCCCTTCGCTCCAGAGACCGAAGAGGCCTTTGGTTTTTCCGTTCAGGCACTTACCCCTGAACTCGCGGAGGCATTATCCCTACAAGATGAAAGGGGGGTTGTGATATCCGGTATACAAAGGGGTAGCTCAGCCGATGAGGCAGGTCTTGAACGGGGTGATCTTATTCAAGAGATAGAGAGTGAACCCGTTGAGAATATGGATGATTATAAGAGGATCATGGGAAAAGCCGCCCCCAAGAAGCAGATACTTATGGTGGTGCGACATCTCGGGCACACGAGATATGTGGTGCTCAAACGGGATGAAAAATAACGGATCTCCTTTCATCGCCCCTCACATGCTTTTGGTAGGTCAGCCATAGAGACAATGGCGCAGAGAGGAGGGATCCCTATAATTCCAGTGCCCTCCTCTCACGATTCTCAAGCCTCATGAACGGATCGCTCCCTCTGGGAGATAACCAAGTGCCCCCTTCCCGAATTTCTTCCCTGGAAGAGCTATATCTCATAAGCAGTGACAACAGCCCAGGGAATTCCGTATGCCTAAGGATCACAAGGGGTTGCAATGAGAGGAGATATATATGCAAAAATTCGACTGGGCATAAACAAGGCGGTTTTTTCCGTAATCCGTAGAGAACACCTTTTCATGATCCTCATGGGTGGTATGGTGGGTACCGCTGTGGGTTTTGGTACTATCGGGTTTCGATCTATGATCGAGGGAGTGACCCGATTGGGCTGGGGTATCCTCAGTGGCCTGAGGGACCAAGAAGTACTGGTTATGGCAATGGCGGCACCGCTCTGGGGAAAAATTCTGATCCCCACGGCAGGGGGCTTGATCGTGGGGATTATTATCTGGTTTGTAACACGTGATTCCAAGGGGCACGGTGTTTCAGAGGTGATAGAGGCGGTGACCTTGAAGGGCGGCAGAATGAGTGGTCGGATGGTCCTTGCCGATGCCTTTGCCTCATCTCTCTGCATCGGTTCAGGAGGATCAGTCGGGGTTCACGGACCAATTGTGCTGATCGGCTCAGGAATGGGATCGGGCATCGGCAGCTTAGCAAGAATGACAGGGGATCGTCTGAGGACTTTAGTAGCCTGTGGTGCGGCTGGAGGTATTGCGGCTACCTTTAATGCGCCTATGGCTGGAGCCCTCTTTTCCCTGGAGATCATACTCAGTGAATTCGCTGTCATACAGTTTATTCCCATCATCGTCTCATCGGTGATTGCCACCGCAATTTCAAGGCATTACGTGGGGAATTTTCCTGCCTTTGTGGCCCCGCCCTATGACATGCTGCATCACAGTGAGTTATTCCTGTATTTGATATTGGGTATACTGGCAGGGTTTGTTGCCTATGCGTTTATGCGCCTTCTTTACGATGCTGGGGATTTTTTTGAGCGATTGAACCTGCCTCCTTACCTCAAGCCAGCAATAGGCGGCGCTATTGTTGGGTGTGTTGGCCTGTTTTTTCCCCAGATCTTCAGCATCGGCTATGAAACGGTTATGCACGTATTAAGCGGTGAGATAGCATGGACCGTGCTTTTATGGCTTCTCGCCGCGAAGATTTTTGCCACGAGCATTACCCTTGGTTCCGGTGGATCAGGGGGGATATTCGCACCAACACTTTTTTTGGGTGCAGTTCTAGGAGGCGCCTTTGGTCAGCTTTCGAATGCCCTCTTGCCTGCCACAACGGCCTCCTCGGGCGCGTATGCGCTTGTGGGCATGGGGGCGGTTTTTGCCGGTA
>CAYPNL010000197.1:0-2249 GCA_964412045.1 uncultured Desulfobacteraceae bacterium | reverse complement strand
GATGAGAAGATCCTTCTGGTCGAGCTGGACAAGGAGCTGCCCCTCGTCCACCTGATCCCCTTCCTCCACCAAGACCCTCTCCACCATGCCGGATATCTTCGCCGCCACCTTTGACTCACGATCGGGAAACACGCTTCCTGTGGCGTATATCGGCACTGATATGTCGGCCCTCTTGACTGCTGAGACCTTCACCGCCGGAGCCTCCGAATGTATCGCTACCTTTTCCGCGGTAACGGTGTTCTCCTCGTCAGGGCCAAAAAAATCACAGCCCCCTATCAAGAGCCCGAATCCCAGCACCCCTGTCACAAAAATCCATCGCCTCTTGATCATGCAACACCCCGTATATCGCGTATATTTCTAGTAATAGTTTAAGGTTCGTATACTACTGAACCGACGAGGTTTCTGTCAAGGATGATTGGAAAAAGAAGAGCATGGATGCCTCATAAACAGCAGTTGTTTCCAAAAACATGTATGGTGATGAGAGCGGGCTTCATATACGAACATTTTCTCTTGAATACTCTCCATATCATTCTATAATATCCCGGAAATCTTCTCCAAATCGATCATGTAATGGGGGACGCAGACTATGATGGCCACCTGGCCCTACCGACATCAGTTGAGCTTGCAGGATCGGGTTCGCCGATCTATCTACGAAGTCCTGCGAGACCAGATGGATGTATATCTAGTTAAACACGCGCTTATCGATTCTTATCAAAATTTCTCTCGGGCTGGTGAACCCTATCAATTCGTAACCAAGCGGGAGCTTAAGCCGCGGGCTCGCATGGCCTATAAGGAAAATGACCTCCATAACCGGTTCCTTGTGCTCTTTTGCGAGGGAACCATACCCAGGGCTTACAAGAAGTATATCCGCTTCTTCGAAACAAATAGGGTCACCAAGGAGGCCATCACCGAGCTGCCAAGCGTTCAACTCCACAAGAATTACACCAAGAACCTTCGATACTTCGAAAACCCCGGCTTTGAGCAACTGGTCCTGGATCTCTCTGAGGTTGACTACTCTCTCCTTATCCAGAGAGATCCCTCGATCAAACGGAGAAACCGTTATGCATTGACGCATTTCCACGTCAAGATTGACTGGCCCATTGACGACGCCACCGAGGCAATGGCCCAGCAGCTCCGCTACATCTCAAAGGAGCTCTATGAGAATGGCGAGAAGTACGCCCAGGACCTTCACAGAAAACTCTTTGAAACCCATGGATTCCATTACACAGTGGGAGGCCGCCGCACCGCAGCAGTAGTGGCGGCCCAGTTCCTGAAAAAAATGGATTTCATCTCCACCGTCTATGTGGCCAGCTCAGAGAGTCGGACCCTCACCCGGATCAGCGAACGGGGGGCAAGCAAATTCGTGCTCATACGCCTCCCCCTTGAGGAAATCTCCCGGCTCTCTGAGGAAAACCGCATGGACTTCAACACCTTTGTAAAGCGGTTTCTGGTGGAATTCCAGGACAACCACGGGGTTGGCATCCTCCACGTCGCATACCAGAATACCGCCCCCTCAAAGCCGCCTGAAGACGGCAGGCTGCGAAGGCTCAAACCGGAATACCAGTGGCTGACCGTGAGCAACCAGCTCCTCATGCCCCTGCCCGGCAATCCCGAGGTCTACCCGATCCCTTACAACACCATCTACATGCCTGATTAGGATAACCTCACGCCAGTCTAAACAACCCTCGTTTTATAGACGACGGAATTCTCATATGCAAAAATGACTTTTTACGGGTTTGCCAACCCCTGAACCGTGAACCCTGAACCTCTGAACCTAACCTCAATTTCCCTTGCTCATCTCATATCTTTATGGTAGAAATCCTTAATATTACTTCTAGAATTCCGGTTCTCCTCTATAAAACAGTTCATATTTCCTATGGGTCTCTTATCAACATTATACTATGACATTTCACTGAAATCATCCAGAGGACTCATAACCCCTGTCCGCCCTCCTGCAAGATATGGGTATAGACCATGGTTGTGGAGATGTCCTTGTGACCCAGAAGGGCCTGAATCGTGCGTATGTCCATCTAATGTTGTACCCAGGAACAGGAGCTGCGTTCCGTTCGGATGGAGTAGTGCCGGCGCCGCATGATGCGACGCATTTCATCCAACAATATCGAGGAGATAACTCACACTCTATCTTGAAAGATGCAAGAGCGTTGTCCAAAGGATAGTGTATATTATAATCAGGCGAATTTGCCTGTTTATTGCTTCAATATCAAGTTATCAGGCGAATTTGCATTATA
>CAYPNL010000196.1:0-2857 GCA_964412045.1 uncultured Desulfobacteraceae bacterium | reverse complement strand
AAGCACCACGCTTCGAACCAGTTCGGCCTCTTCTATGGTGCTTCCGACCCTCTTTTCAGGAGAGATGATCGCCTCCCCTGGGATGCCGAAACCCTCGGTAATCACCGCAAATAAGTCAACTTCAGTGGGGTAATCCTCGATCTTTGCCTTCAGATACTCGAGGCCATCGGGCTCGATCTCCTTTGCCTTGAAGAGGTAGGGAGCAAGCCCATTCTGAAAGACATCAACCGCTGCAAGGGCATTAGCTACGCCTGGGCCTCCAAGGCACACGATAAGATCCGCCTTCTGGGGCTCATGTTCCACGATGAGGTACTCGCCCAATTGAACGAGCAGGGGAATGCGATATGCGGTGATGACAAAGTACAGGATGAATACAATAAGAAAGAGCCACTTCAAGAGGGAAAACCTTGGCCTTCGCTTTTCCTTCTTCTTGTCCATTGCCTCAGGCAGACCGAGTTCATCGGTTTGCTGCGGGATTTGCCCTGTTTGTTCCGTGTCCTTGTCTTGGTAGTCCATCCTCGGCACCCTTCCTTGCTAAAAATTCTTCTCGCTATCAAGCAGCATGGTAACCGGGCCGTCGTTGACAAGGTGAACATCCATCATTTCCTGAAATCTCCCCTCTGCCACCGTGATGCCTTTTCCCCTGAGAAGATCAATGAACTCCCGGTATAGACGATTGGCTAAGGTCGGATCTGCCGCTCGAACAAAAGACGGCCTTCTGCCCTTTCGACAGTCTCCCCATAGGGTGAACTGGGAGACCACAAGGGCCTCACCGCTTACCTCCAGCAAGGATAAATTCATCTTATCGTTGCTATCGCTGAAGATCCTGAGGTTCGCCACCTTTGATGCTAGATACTCGGCATCTCCGCTTTGATCGCCTTCCCCGACCCCGAGAAACACCAACAGCCCTTTGCCGGTCTCCCCGACCACCTCTTCGTCAACTAGCACCGTTGCGGTCTTTACCCGCTGCACCACCGCCCTCATCACTATTATCCCTCACGAAAAGGTTCGTTGAGTTTGTTGTGTTGGTTGTGTTGGTTGTGTTCCGTGAGGTTGTTGTGGTAATAACCTAAGGAACTCCATAAACTTACGCTCAGAGTATAAAATTGTGTCCATAGCATAGCAAGAAGCCAAAGGCTCAGGGGTTTTTCTGAAGTGAATGGCGTAAGGCCGTTGTCCTTTTCATGATGTATCGGTGGGGGAAGCCGCAGCTCCGCCGGAGGCGGAGAATGCGGAGGGGGCAAGAATCCCCCATGGATACGTCATTGAAAAGGCCAGGCCGGGAGCCTTTGAACGGAAGAAAAGCCTCTGAGCGTAAAAAAGTAGACAATAAAGTACTCTCCTCAGTAAAAAACGCAATGAACTGTAGTATGAAACCAACGGTACTTCTCGTCAATCCCTGGATATATGACTTCGCTGCCTATGATCTATGGGCAAAGCCCATGGGATTACTGTACCTGGCAAGCTGGCTGAGGGAATCGGGGCTTTCTGTCCGCCTCATCGATTGCCTTGACGTTCATAACCCCCTCATGGAGGAAACCGGATACGCCAAAAAGCCTGTTCGGCGCCAATATGGCACGGGAAAATACTGGAAACGCCGTGTTCCAACCCCTCAGAAGCTCGCCTCCATTAAGAGACCATATAACCGCTACGGCATCGACCCCCAGGCATTTGAGCGAGAGGTAAAAAGGGTGAAACAGCCGGCTGCCATCCTTGTTACCTCCCTGATGACCTACTGGTACCCGGGAGTATGTGAGGCAATACAGCTCATCAAGGATATTTATCCGGATGTCCCGCTGCTCCTTGGGGGCGTGTACGCCACGCTCTGTCCTGAACACGCCGGACTGTATTCCCGGGCTGATTTTGTCATTCCCTCACCAGGCAGATACTGGCCTGAAAATCTGAATGATACGTTACAAAATAGTATAGCAGATGTTCAGCTTAAAAAAAAGCTCGATCCTTTCACCCCCTACCCTGCCTTTGATCTGCTCACCACGACAGATTACGTATGCATAAGGGGTTCTCTTGGATGCCCTTTTCGGTGCGCCTACTGTGCATCTTCTTTTCTCAGTCCCTCCTTTCTCAAACGAGACCCCCTTTCGTTGCTCGAGGAGGTCCTTTACTGGCATGAGAAATATGGGGTCGTGGACTTCGCCTTTTACGACGATGCCCTTCTTGTTGATGCCGAACATCAGATCTGCATATTTTTAAAAGAAGTCGTCCGGCGGAACCTTGGTCTCAGGTTCCACTGTCCCAATGGAATCCACATTACCTCTGTCGATCGTGTTGTGGCAGAGCTCCTATTCAAAGCCGGTTTCAAGGAAATCCGGCTGGGATTGGAGACCTCCGATCAACACCTTCAGGACGATCTGGGGAGAAAATTTGCACCGAGAGAATTCGAGAAAGCGGTTGCCAACCTCAAAGCAGCAGGATTTAGATCAGATCAGATAGGTGTATACCTACTCATGGGCCTTCCGGGCCAGAGTTATGAGCAGGTAGCCCAATCGATCTCCTATGTGGGAAACATCGGGGCAGTCCCCTACCTGAGCGAGTACTCGCCTATACCCCATACGGGTCTATGGGAGCGAGCAGTAGCAGCATCGCGGTTTGATATCGCCTCAGAGCCCCTCTTTCACAATAACTCGCTCCTTCCCTGCTGGAGCGGAGAGGATCTCGATAAGGTAGGCCAACTGAAAAGCATGGTCCGGGAGATACGGGAGAGGAATAGGAAACAATAAATTGCTAAGTGACTAAAGTGAGCTAAAATGCCTAAAGTTACCCGTATGCAATTCCAATCTTGATGGTCCCTTAAAAAGTCATTTTCTCATTTCTTTCGTCATTCTGGCGGAAGCCGGAA
>CAYPNL010000195.1:0-11171 GCA_964412045.1 uncultured Desulfobacteraceae bacterium | reverse complement strand
GTATAAGGATTGTATCGTTCCGAGGGAGAATCTGGTGGGTGATGAGGGCAGCGGCCTGCTCCTCGCCCTTGACGTGATAGACAGGGGGAGGATCTTGCTTGCCGGGATCTCCTGCGGTCTTGCCTGCCGGATCTTCGACGAGCTCTTCGCCTACTCCCGAAAGAGGGTTCAATTCGATCGGCCCCTTACCAGCAGCCAGGACATTGCCTTCAAGATGGCTGATATGTATACCCAGATTAACGCGGCACGCGGCATGTGCTTTTATGCCCTGAAACAAATACACACCCCATACTACAGGAGCGCCTCATCTCAGGCCAAGCTTTTTGCCACTCAGATGGTGACAGGGGTTGCCCAATTGGGGTTGATGATCATGGGCGGCAGGAGCTACTTTAAGGACAATATCATTGGTATGTTCAGCGCAGATGCGAGGGGTATGGAGTATCTGGAGGGGACCTCGAGTATTCAGAAGATGATCATATCAAGGGAACTCTTTAAGAGCTATACCTAAGCCCATGTCCTTCTGTTGGTTGCTACCTCATCGCAGCCATCAAAAATACCGATTGGGGATATACTGTGTCGAGAAAAATCTTTTTGATATCTTTGTGTATATTTGCTATTGACTTAGTTGCTTATAGATTATTATTTTATACTATTATATTCACAAGCTTTACTTGAGCAAATAGTATGAGAGGAGGCCTTACGCATGAACTACGTACGACCCATCATTGCAGGTATCGTTTTTTCTCTTTTCCTTATCCCAACCTTTCCTTATACGGGCCAGGCCTATGAGGATACCCAGTGCTTTCAATGCCATACCAGCGCCAAACAACTGATAGAGATAACCAGGGAGATTGCCGAAACGAGACCGGCCCAACAATCCTCGGAAATAGAAGGGGAGGGGTGAGGCGGCGCTGTGGAGCCGTTGGCTCCGCACGAGAAAATCCTCGTTGATATGGACATACTCGATGATGAGAACCATGGCGGGATCGCATGCCACGAATGCCATGGCGGGAATCCCGAGGACCCCAACTGGAAGACCGCCCATAAGGGCGTGAAGAGAGATCCCACCTATCCCGACGCAACTGCTGCCTGCGGTGATTGCCACGATGAGATCAGTGAGCAGTACCAGAAAAGCCTTCACGCAACCCTCAAGCCATATGAATCAGTCATAGGGAAAAGGTGTAATTCCAAAGGGGTCATTGGCGAGAAGGTAGAGGGCGCCATGGGTACCCATTGCTCTCAGTGCCACAGCAGCTGCGGACAGTGCCACATCAGCAGGCCCGATTCTGTGGGTGGAGGCTTCTTGGAATCCCATTTTTTCAAGAGGAAGCCCCCCATGCAAGAGGTATGTACTGCCTGTCATGGAAGCCGGATAGGCAAGGAATATTTAGGGGAGCATGAGGGAACCTCTCCAAGCGTACACCGGCAAAAGTACATGACCTGCGACAAGTGTCACACCGGTGAGGAGATGCATGGGGATGGAAAGGAGTACGCTGATAGGTACCATGTAGAGAATGGGCCGAATTGTGTCGATTGCCATGAGAGCATCTATGATAAAAAAGCAAAGAACGTGATAGCCCACAGGATTCATAAGGACAAGACCAGTTGCCACGTGTGCCATTCCCAGCCGTATAACAATTGTGCTTCTTGTCATGTGGGAAAGGATAAGAATGACATCGCATTTTATAAGACAAAAGCATCCTGGTTTACCTTTAAGATAGGGCTTAATCCATTGAGATCGGAGAAAAGGCCGGAGAAATTTGTCACCCTGAGGCATGTGCCGGTTGACCCGGGAACATTCGATTTTTATGTAAAGGATGCCTTGAAAAATTTCAACGCCGTGCCCACGTGGAAGGTAGCGACACCCCACAATATCCAATTGAAGACACCGCAGAATGCAAGCTGTAACGCATGCCATGGAAATGAGTCTCTTTTCCTTCTGGACAAGGATGTAGAGGGCGTGGAAAAGGCGGCAAACAAGGGGGTTATCGTTCCGGCCAATCTGATCCCGAGAGAGCAAAAATGGCAGCCCAAGTAGGAAGAGACGGTTGCTCATTGATATGGCGCTATACAATACCATAGATCATCATGAAAGGAGGTGATGTAAGAGCCAGGGACACGAAAACGATGAACAGAATAAAAGAAATCATGTTTTGTGGCATATACTAATAGTAACAACAAAGGAGAGGAATATATGAAAAGAAAAAGCTATGTGCTGTTTTTTGCAGTGATCATGAGTGCTGTCTTTGCCTTTCATGGATCGTTGGCATTGGCTCAGGGTATGAGCGCCAAGGATTTGGTAGATGAGGCAAAGAAAACGATCACGATTATATCCGCAGAAGAGGCCAAGGCCCTGTTTGATAAAGGGGGGATTGCCTTCCTTGATTGCCGAGAGCCGAAAGAGTATAGATCAGGGCATATACCGGGAGCCATAAACATTCCCAGGGGGCTCCTCGAGTTCCAGATTGATAGTAAAATCCCTGATAAGAATGCGACCGTGGTCATGTATTGTAAGACCGGCGGCCGGGCCTCCCTAGCATGTTGGAGTATTGAGAAGATGGGCTATAAGAACGTTAAAAACCTCGACGGAGGCTGGCAGGCCTGGACAAAGGCAGGCTATCCAGTCGAGTAGTTAGTCCTGAGCATACCCCGGGTTCTTAAAAGAGCCCCGAAAACCCCGTGTGAGAACACGGGGTTTTTTTATGAAAAAGGTATTGACAGGTTATTTTTATTAGGAATGATAAAAGGAAGGCCTTTCCAAGGTGATCTTATAAGGTTTCGATGATAGCAAATGTATTGAAAAGAAGGATATGTAGTAGGCCTTAGAAAAGGAGGTGACGTATGAAGGTTGATAGACGCGAGTTCCTGAAGATCTCCGCAGGTACCGCAGCAGGCGTCATGGCCCTTGGTCTGGGCATGGATCTGAAACCGGTCAAATCATACGCCCAGACCCTGAAGATCCGCTATGCCAGTGAGTTCACCACGATCTGCCCTTACTGCGGCGTGGGGTGCGGCATGATTGTCCACACCAGCAAAGGGGCTGGAGGCAGGGTCATCAATACCGAGGGTGATCCTGACCACCCCATCAACGAAGGCAGCCTCTGTTCAAAGGGCGCGGCCCTCAGCCAACTGGTAAACAACGAGAATCGCCTGACAACGCCTCTCTACAGAAAGCCCTATAGCCATGCCTGGCAGAAGGTTTCCTGGGATTGGGCCCTGTACAAGATTGCGCTCAATATCAAGAAGACCAGGGATGAAACTTTCATCTCCACAAACAGCAAGGGCGATGTCGTGAACCGGACCGAGGCGATCGCGCACATTGGAAGTGCTGCACTGGATAACGAGGAGTGCTGGGCCATCCAGGCGATGATGAGGGCCATGGGTCTGGTTTATATTGAACACCAGGCCCGTATCTGACACAGTGCCACGGTTGCGGCTCTGGCAGAGTCGTTCGGACGCGGCGCAATGACCAATCACTGGATCGATCTCAAGAACAGTGACTGTATCCTGATCATGGGTTCTAATGCTGCGGAAAACCACCCCGTCTCGTTCAAGTGGATAGGAGAGGCAATGAAAAAAGGGGCGAAGCTCATTAACGTGGACCCACGATTTACCCGCACCTCCTCAAAGGCCGATTTCTACACCTCGCTCAGATCCGGTACGGATATCGCCTTCCTTGGAGGTATGATCAAGTACATTATCGAGAACAACACGTACTTCACCGAATACGTTGCTGAGTATACCAATGCACCCTTTATCCTGAGCGATAGGTACAAGTTCAAGGACGGGCTCTTCTCAGGGTATGATCCCAAGAAACGCGCGTATGACAAGGGAATGTGGGCCTTTGAGAAGGATGCACATGGTGTTCCGCGCAAAGACAAAAGTCTCCAGGATCCCCGGTGTGTGTTCCAGCTCCTCAAGCAGCACTACAGCAGATACGACCTTGATACCGTATCGGCGATAACCGGAACGCCGAAGCAAGACCTTGTAAAGGTCTATGAACTCTATTCGGAAACCGGTGAAAAAGGAAAGGCAGGCACCATCATGTATGCCATGGGATGGACCCAGCATACGGTGGGCGTCCAAAACATACGGGCTATGGCCATTATCCAGCTCCTCCTCGGCAATATGGGCATTGCAGGCGGCGGAGTGAATGCCCTGAGAGGCGAGTCCAATGTCCAGGGCTCAACCGATCACTGCATCCTCTTTCATATATGGCCCGGGTACCTGGCAAACCCGAGCACCACGTGGCCGACCCTCGATTCCTACCTCAACAGAAGACCCAAGAGTAACGATCCCTTGAGCGCGAACTGGTGGCAGAATGAGCCGAAGTACATGGTGAGCCTGCTGAAATCCTTTTTCGGCACAAGGGCGAGGCCGGAGAATGAGTTCGGGTACCAGTGGATGCCCAAACTGGATGCCGGAAAGACCTATAGCTGGCTGGATATCTTCGATGAAATGTACAAGGGAACTATCAAGGGATTCTTCGCGTGGGGTCAGAACCCGGCAGGCTCAGGCGCCAATGCGAACAAGACTCGCCAGGCATTGGCAAAACTGGATTGGCTAGTGAACGTGAATATCTTCGACAATGAGACGGGTTCCTTCTGGAAGGGCCCCGGTATGGAGCCGCAGACGATCAAGACAGAGGTATTCATGTTGCCCTGTGCGGTTTCCGTTGAGAAAGAGGGCTCCATCACCAACAGCGGCCGCTGGATGCAGTGGCGGTACAAGGCGGCAGAGCCGCCCGGTGATGCGAGACCGGATGGGGATATCCTGATGGATCTTTTCAAGAAGGTGAGGTACCTCTACCGGAGGGATGAGAATGCGGTGTTTCCCGATCCTATCCTCAACCTCAAGTGGGATTACACTACCAAGGGGGCGTTCGACTCTCATAAGATGGCCAAGGAGATCAACGGCTATTTCCTGAAGGATGTGACCGTGGGTGATAAGACCTTTAAGAGAGGTGAACTGGTCCCTAGTTTCGCATTCCTCCAGGCAGACGGTTCTACCAGCAGCGCGAATTGGCTTTACTGCAACTCTTATACCGATAAGGGGAATATGGCTGCCAGACGAACGAGGGAGAAGTCAGGCATAGGATTGAATCTCGAGTGGGCCTGGTGCTGGCCGGTAAACAGGCGCATTATCTACAACCGCGCCTCAGTAGATACATACGGAAAGCCCTGGGATCCAGAGCATCCCGTTATTCAATGGGATGGGGTAAAATGGGTCGGCGATGTACCAGATGGGGGATGGCCTCCCATGCTTAATCCGGATGGTACGCCAAATCCCAAGACCAGGTATCCCTTTATCATGAAAGAAGAGGGGTATGCCAACATCTTCGGCACCAGCATGGCAGACGGTCCGTTTCCCGAGCACTATGAGCCGTTGGAGTGCCCTGTGGAGAAGAACTTCTTGTCCGGGCAGCTCATCAATCCCACGGCTCCCATATACGGTACCGAGATGGATGCCTACAGGACCTGTGACCCGAGGTACCCCTTTGTGTGCACTACCTTCAGGGTGAGTGAGCACTGGCAGACCGGGGTTATGACTAGATGGCAGCCTTGGTTGCTGGAGGCACAGCCGCAGCTCTTCGTAGAGATGAGCCCCGAACTTGCAACTCTCCGTCGGATCGAGAACGGTGAGAAGGTTATTGTGGAATCGGCTCGTGGAAAGCTTGAGGCGGTTGCAGTCGTCACCCATCGGTTCAGGCCTTTTAAGATTCAGGGTAATGTGATCCATGAGGTTGGGGTGCCATGGCACTATGGCTGGGTCTATCCTAAGGATGGCGGGGATTCCGCCAATCTCCTGACCCCTTCTACCGGGGATCCCAACACGAGAATACCTGAATCTAAGGCCTTTATGGTTAATGTGAGAAAGATGGAGAGGAGGTAATCCGATGGAAGGAAAGGCATTTTTCATTGATACCACCCAATGTATCGGGTGCAGAGCTTGTCAGATCGCCTGCAAGCAGTGGAATCAGCTTCCTGCGACCACGACAGAAAACAGGGGAGGGTTCCAGAATCCTGAGGATCTCTCCTTTTACACCTATAAACTGCTACGTTTTTCGGAACACGAGGGAGAGGCGGGTAAACCGGTGTGGTACTTCTTCCCTGACCAGTGCAGGCACTGCCTTGAGCCTCCCTGTAAGGAGATTCCGGAGGATCCTGATGCTATTATTATTGATCAGCTCACCGGCGCGGTCCTGTACACGGATAGGTTAAAACAAGAGAACAGCCAAGACGTGCGGGACTCCTGCCCCTATGACATTCCGAGGGCTGAGAAGGGGACCGGCTACATGGCAAAGTGCACCATGTGTGTGGACAGGGTCCATAATGGACTCTTGCCCGCCTGCGTCAAGACCTGCCCCACAGGAGCCATGAATTTCGGTGATCGAGGCGAGATGGTCGCCTTGGCCGAAAAGCGCCTGAAAGAGGTGAAGTCGAAATTCCCTAAAGCGGTAGTCACCGGCCTTGAGGACGTGAGGGTCTTCTACCTCTTGGCGGATGAACCTGTAAAGTACTATGAGTATGCGCAAGCTACAGTAACGCCCATGGGGATAGACAGAAAGACTGCCCTCAAGAGGATCGCTAGGCCCCTGAGAGAGCTATCTAGAGAATGGCAGATGCTCAAGGGATTGGCCGGTTAAGAAAAGCAGCTACACAAGGGGTGCCATGATGAAGAGAAAGGGCGCCCCTTTTGTAGCAATTCCACCATGTATGCGAGGCAATAGCGGTCATGCTCGATAAGCTGGGAGAAAAGATAGATCAACTCATCCAACAAAAACCTATGTACCAGGAGGCCCTCTTCGTATACAGGGAATTACTGGGGTTTTTGGATGAAATCCGCCCTGTGATTACGTATAAGGCAGGAGATGCATCAGTTCAGGAAATAAAGACGAGAGAGGGGTTTCCCTTGTTCTCAAGGGGGGATTTGCCCATTGACCATGAGGGAGCCGTCTTGCTGTTTCAACGGCTCTTGGCGCATCTGTCCTCTACGAAGAGGAAGGATAGGGATGCATTGGAGCAGGCGCTCAACAGGGTACAGGGCACGCCCACGTGGATACGGGATGTGATAGGAGCGGCTCTCTCGGGTGATGAGGGAAGAATTACCACGATGTCCCTGGAGGTAGCACTCTCGCCAATGGTAGCAAAGTTCTTGGCCCACATGGCCTTACAGCCTTCAATGAGATCCCTGCGGGAATTGACGACAGAAGTGATCCAGGGCTCTGACTGGAATTACGGTTACTGTCCCTTGTGCGGCTCAACACCAAACATGGCCTACCTCAGCGACGAAGGCAAGAGATTCCTCCACTGCGAGCTCTGTGGCTATGAGTGGCACTATCCACGTCTTAAGTGCCCCTTCTGTGGTGAGGAAAGGGCAAAGAATCTAGGATATTTCACCAGCGAGGAAGATGAGGGCTACCGCATTGATTTCTGCAAGAAATGTAAACGGTATATCAAGACCCTCGATATGAGGCTTATAGGGTTTCCTGCGCCTCTTGAGCTGGAGGATCTCATCACTCTACATCTGGATGTGCTGGCACAGAAGCAGGGATTGAAGGCCTCAGGAGATCGGCGTACGAGCCGAGGTTAGGGAAAGAGGTGGATCGAAGATGGAAGTAAAGGTTGTCAAGCATATCCTCGAAGCGAACGAGCGGATTTTATTTGTAGGTATGGTACTTTTCCCTCCTCTATTCATGTCATCTATGTAACAGAAGGATAGTTTCATGGAGCGAGTAGTCCTTGGAAAAACCGGACTCGAGGTCAATAGGCTCGGTTTTGGGGGAATCCCTATTCAACGCCTTGATGAACGCCAGGCCATTGAGGTGATCTTGCATGCGGTTGAAAGCGGCGTGGACTTTCTCGATACCTCACGGGCCTATACCACGAGCGAACGGCGGATCGGCAAGGCATTGAAAAAGGCCAATAAAAGGGTAATCGTGGCCTCAAAGTCCCATGGCAGGACCTCTGATACGATTCTAAGAGACCTGGAGACCAGTCTGAGGGAGCTGAACCTGGACTATATTGATATCTACCAGGCCCATTTTGTCAGGGATGAGCAGACCTACCAGCAGGTTATTTCCACAGGCGGCGCCCTTGAAGGCATGAGAAAGGCGAGGGAAGAGGGCTTGATAGGCCATATAGGGATCACAAGCCACAGCCTGGATCTCTTGGACGGGATTTTGGAGGATGGGCTTTTCGAGACGATCATGGTGTGCTTCAGCCTTCTCGAGCCCGAGGCGCGGGAGAGGATCATTCCCAAGGCGATCAAGAAGAATATAGGGGTCATCGCCATGAAGCCCTTTTCCGGTGGGGTCATTGAGAACGCTGCCCTTGCCCTGAGATACGTATTGTCCCAACCGGGGATTGCGGTCATTGCAGGGGTAGAGCAGAAAGGGCTCTTCGATGAAAACTGGGAGATTTTTCAAGAGAATAAGGAATTAGATGGTAGGGAACGGAAAGAGATTGAAGAGATCCGATCGAGGCACGAAAAGGCCTTTTGTCACCGGTGCGATTACTGTCAACCCTGTACGGAAGGTATCTCCATTCAGCACATCCTTGGAATACGATCCATGGTCAGACGCATGGGGAAGAGAATTCTGAGGGAGGGTTGGCTGGCAAGGGCTATTGAAAAGGCCAGAAACTGCACTGAATGCGGGGAATGCATGACCCGATGTCCCTATAGCCTCCCGATACCTGATCTCATCAAGGAAAACCTCGCATGGGTTGATGAGCAGGTCAAACGGCAGTAAGATCTTTCTCCATTATGTTCGGATGAAAGCCTGTGTCAACCCTTGCCTTTTACCCTCTTTCCCCAATGAACTCCCCCGCCGCAAGCAGCGGGGTATCGAGTATCAACGTCATGCCGGTCCCGGATCTTGTCCGGGATGACGGATCCGGCATCCAGTTTAACTTCTGGATTCCGGCTTTCGCCCTGGCCGGAAAAGCCCGGCACGGGCAGGCCGGAATGACAGCTCGCAGCAAGCTGCGGGGTATTAACCCCTAAAACTGAATAAAGGAAACCCTGGCCTTGGCGTTGAGCAGACAGCTAGTCTCAGACAGACAGATGGCATATTTTAGGAAACCACTATTGTAAACAATCCCAGACGCGACCCGGAGTACATTTCTGGTTCAGCATTCCGAGTTTGGACGCACAAGAGCATTTCAACTATGAACGGTGAACGGATCAAATGAACACATTGTTATAGTTACGTTTTCTCCTGGAGCTTGATCACGATTTCCTCAGGGATTTGCTCCTCGTTTTTGGGGATATATATGGTTCCTGTGATCCCTTGTCCGTCATCGATGATATAGCGGTGATACCGTTTTGAATCTCTATCATAGGTAGCGGTAACGACGATTTTTTCCTCCAATCCTGCTCACCTCCTCTCGGCAACATTTCTGATTTACATGTGAATTCACCGCTGCTTGCAACGCGGGATGAATTCAAATTAGCCTTTATCCATAGGAGCGATAACATCGCGTTGTAGTAATGCGCTGCATGATATATATGGACATCGGCAAAAAGGCAAGACAAAAATCTATGCCATTTCTTTTGACACAGCTGATACTTTTCACTATAGTTTTACCCTTCGTAACAATCTTATGAAACTTCACATGGTCGGTGCTTGCAGTGGCTAGCAGGTTAATTTGGTTAGATCTTGAGATGACGGGGCTTGATCCGGACAGAGATGCGATCCTCGAGATCGCCACGGTAATCACGGATGAGGCGCTTGAGGTCGTGGCCGAGGGTCCGAACATCGCGATCCATCAATCCGAGGAGGTGCTGAAAGGGATGGATGCGTGGAGCAAGGACCAGCATGAGAGATCGGGCCTGGTCGCACGCGTAAGGAGCTCGCTATACAGCTGTAAGGAGGCTGAGGAGAAAACCCTTCAATTTCTGTCCGGATATTGCAGCAAGGAAGAGTCACCTCTGTGCGGGAATTCCATTCTGAAGGATCGACAATTTGTGATGCGGCACATGCCGAGGCTCGAGGAGTTCCTGCACTACCGGAACATCGACGTGAGTACTTTGAAGGAGCTGGTCCGGAGGTGGTATCCAGAGCTTCCCGCCTACACCAAGCAGAAGCTCCACCTTGCGCTGCAGGATATCAGGGAATCCATTAACGAGCTACAGTATTACCGCGAGAGGGTATTCCTGAAATAACGGCAACCTCAGAACCGCTTTTTTATTCCTTCGAGTATTTGTCGAGACAGGGATTGATCGCCGAATAGTCCCACACGAATCCTGATCTCAATGCGAGGAGGAGATATTTTCGTGGGCGATATATCGATTGTCTTTCCATTGGCCCCGCTTGCATGTATCCTCCCATCAAAGGCATCTTTGTCCTTATCGGTAATCGTAAACTCCAGATCGCTTTTATGTTGAAAAAGCAAGAGCGAAAAAATAGGATCAAAGCCAACCGTAGGGAGAGGCAAATCATGTCAGAAGGTGAAGAAGAAAAAAACAGCGGCAATGAAGAGGGATTCGCTGAGCTCTTCGAGTCCTATGGCGCCGAGGGAGTAAAGGATATCGAGGTGGGCGCCAAGGTGAAAGGCGAGATTATCTCCATCGGCAAGGAGAGCGCGTTTATCCATCTCGGGGCAAAGAGCGACGGCGTGGTGGAAAAGGCAGAGCTTCTTAACGAAAAGGGAGAAATGCCTTTCACGGTAGGCGATACGCTTGAGCTCTATGTGGTGTCGAACAGGGACAACGAGATCAGACTTTCCAGGGCCATCTCTCGCGAGGGTGGGCCGGGCCTTCTGCATGATGCATTCGAGAAGGGTATACCGGTTGATGGAAAGGTGAAGGAGATTCAAAAGGGCGGTTTCCATGTGGAGCTCATGAATAAGAGGAGGGCCTTTTGCCCCCTCGGCCAGGTCGATACCCAGTTCGTCGATCACCCGGAAGCCCACGTGGGGAACACCTACCGGTTTATCATCATCCAATTTGAGGAGGATGGGAAAAACCTTGTGGTTTCAAGAAGGGAGCTCCTGAACAGGGAGCTTGAGGCAGAGCGGGAAAAATTCCTTCAGGGCATTGCCGTAGATGCAGAATATGAAGGAAAGGTGCAGCGGATTCTACCCTATGGGGCCTTTGTCGAGCTTTTTCCGGGTATCGATGGCATGGTTCACGTCTCCGAGCTCAGCTGGTCGCGTGTGGAAAGGCCC
>CAYPNL010000194.1:0-13581 GCA_964412045.1 uncultured Desulfobacteraceae bacterium | reverse complement strand
GAGAAGTCCGGTTTTGAGCGTATGTAGCCCTCCAGTTGGCTGCGAAGGTTGTGGACCATGTCCCTGGTCTGCACGCTGAGATCCCGTGAGGCGCTGACCATCAGGTCCGTTTCTTTGACCAGGACCCTGAATGAGACAAGGCTGCCTGATTGGACCCGCCTTCGGTAGGGATGGTCCTTATACCCAGGATTGCTTGGTTCATATCGCTGCATGTGTCTCGCTGTGGTCACTGTGTAATCATCTCAAAAAACATCATCCTTTGGGCGTGGATTTTCCTTACTCGAGCTGATAGTTCGGCGCCTCGGTGGTGATAATCACGTCATGCACGTGACCCTCCCTGAGACCTGCGGCAGTTATCTGGATGAATTTCGCCTTGGCCTGGAGCTCCTTTATGTCTCGAGCGCCCACATAGCCCATGCCGGACTTGAGCCCTCCGATCAGTTGGTAGATGGTGTCAGCCAAGGGACCACGAAAGGGAACCCGTCCCACGATACCCTCGGGAACCAGTTTGGCCTCGTCTCTCATCTCATCCTGGAAGTAACGATCCCTGCTTCCCTCTCTCATCGCATCGATGGAGCCCATCCCCCGGTACACCTTGTAGGTTCTTCCCTGGAACAGCACCATTTCCCCTGGGCTTTCCTCAATACCGGCGAGCAGGCCTCCGATCATAATCGATGATGCGCCTCCAGCAAGGGCCTTGGTAATATCGCCTGAGTAGCGAATTCCCCCGTCTGCTATAATCGGGACGTCATGCTTGACCGCCTCTTTTGCGCACTCCATAATGGCAGTCATTTGTGGAACGCCGACGCCGGCAATAATTCTGGTGGTGCATATAGAGCCTGGGCCTATGCCGATCTTTATCGCGTCAGCACCTGCCTCGATGAGGGCCTTGGCTCCCTCAGGGGTGGCGACATTGCCAGCCACCAATTCCAACTGGGGATAGAGGCGTTTGGTGTCCTTCACTGCCTCTACCACCCCGGAGCTGTGTCCATGGGCGGCATCGATGACGATGATATCGACGTTCGCGCTGATCAGCTTCTCAAGCCTCTCCAGCCTATCGGGCCCCACACCCACTGCTGCGCCCACCCTCAATCTCCCGAGATCATCCTTGCATGAGTTGGGATACTTCTTGATCTTCTCAATATCCTTTATCGTGATCAAGCCCTGTAGTTTCCCTCTATCGTCGATAACCAATAATTTCTCGATCTTCCGTTGATGCAGGATGGCCTTTGATTCCTCTAACGTTGTCCCGACCGGGGCTGTGGCCAGGTTTTCCTTGGTCATCACCTCTTTCACCGTCTTATCCAGGTTTGTCTCGAACCTCAGATCCCTGTTGGTGATGATACCCTCAAGGTTTCCCCCTTTTACCGCCGGCACCCCTGAGATCCTGTACTTCTTCATGATGTCGAGGACCTCCGAGATCTTTCGATCCGGATCAATGGTAATCGGGTCGATGATCATGCCGCTCTCTGATTTTTTTACCTTTTCAACCTCCATAGCCTGTCTCTCGATGGACATATTTTTGTGTATGAACCCCAGTCCACCTTGCCTGGCCAATGCTATAGCTGTGTCGGATTCGGTTACCGTATCCATGGCCGCACTGGTTATCGGTATATGCAGCGTGATGTTTCTCGAAAGCCTCGTTGTCACCTCCACATCTCTCGGCAACACCGTGGATTCACCGGGTACCAACAGCACATCGTTAAAGGTAAGGGCCTCTTGTATTGATTTTTTATCCATTCACCTCTCCTTCGATATAATCTACCAGAATGCCTTCGAGTATATCGGAGTAACTCGCCACGATCTCATGGTGGTGAAAATACTCCATTACCTTTGCCACTACAAGGGTTCCTGCCACAATACTATCTTCTCTGCCCGGTTCAAGGCCTTTCAGCTTCAGCCTATCGGCCGCCGGCATAGCTTTCATCGCCTCACTAAGGGGTTGTATCGCCTCTGCCTGAATCACCAGGCCGTTTATGGTGTCCGCAAACTCGCCTGCCTCAATGCCGTGTATTATGGCAGCGAGGGTAATTACGGTGCCGCCTGTTCCTACGATCAAAGGCCTTCCACGGATGATTGCCTTCCATGGGTCAAGGCATTGTTTGAACACTCGCTCGATATAGTCCGTAAGGTTGTGTATCTCAGCATCGGCTGGTGGGTCGGAGGTGAGATACTCATCCGTCAAGGTAACCGCCCCTATATCCAATGAGAGGTTTTTCCTCTGCTCGGCATCGCTGAGGATAAATTCGGTGCTCCCTCCTCCGAGGTCAAAGATGAGATCAGCGGCTCCTCCCCCCTCCCGACATCTGGTAACTCCTTTCCATGTGAGATCAGCCTCCCTTTGCCCTGAGATGATCGTTATGGGGATATTCAGGTTTTGGGTGATCATATCCACAAAGGCATCCTTGTTGGTTGCCCTCCTCACGACCCCTGTTGTTACGACGATGGGATGAAAGGCGCCCTGTTGTAAGGCAAGGCTCAGAAAACCCTCAAGGACTTCAATGCTCCTTGCCATGGCCTTGTGGCTGAGGCCGCCGGGCCCATGGGTGCTGAAACCCTCTCCCAGCCTGGTGATGCTCCTTTTTCTCAGTATCGTCCTGAATTCTCCTCCTGTTCCGTGGATACGGGCAATCAGCATCCTGATGGAGTTGGTCCCGATTTCAATGGATGCAAGGGTATCTTCCATAGAACCCTCTCTCCGTGCAGGCCGTTCGAACCCCCTCTTCATCTCAGCCTTTGTTTCATCCTATGGCACGTGATAACACGGAGTGCAACGCTTCAGATTTCCCGAGATAGAAATGATCCGCACCCTCAATAATCTCAAGGCGTGCCTCTGGATTCCAGCGAATGATCAGATCCTTCATAGGATGGGCAGGCGCGAACTCATCCCTATCCCCTGTCACCACTACCTGTATCTTCGGGCTCTGCATACTCGGGGGAAACTCCAGAAATGCAACCGGTGGGGACACCATGATAACCCTCTTGATTGATGGCTCTGAGTCTATAATCTTGGCGTTTACCCACGCTCCGAATGAATATCCGGCGAGATCCAGATCGCTCTTTCCCTTGTCACGCAGGTAATGCAAGGCAGATCTCACATCCTCCTTTTCCCCGTCGCCTTGATTGTAATGCCCTTCACTCAAGCCGACACCCCTGAAGTTAAACCTCAGGGTAGAGAACCCCTTTTCCTGATATATCGTGGTCAAAATTTCAACTACCATAGTATACATGCTGCCGCCGTAACCGGGATGCGGGTGGGTGATTACTGCGCCCCGTTTTCCATCTTGCACACAGAGCAAGCCCTCTATTTGGATCGTATCGGATTGAAATGTAATCTTTTCCTCTACCATAAGAGATGCCTTGTATGAGAACCGCCCGCGTTTACTCCATGCCCTTGAATACCTCAAACAGCTTATTCATGTCCGCCTTGAGTTTGTCGGGAACCAAGCTGAGATCCTTATCGGAAAGTAGGGCAAATGTTGCCTTTGCTCTGGCAAGGACCTTATGATCCTTGTCCTGAATCAACCCCTTGGCCATACAAAGGCGTCTTTTCTCTTCTTCTACTAATCCCTTTGCTGTTAAGGAGGTGTGGAGGGGAACGGGCTTGAGGTATTTAATACTCATTTGTCTTGTGACAAAGAAGGTTCTCTTAAAATAGATCATGGCCCAGGACATAATCTCATCCAGCAGGGTTGAAGCGATCCCGCCGTGAGCCATGTTTTCCCATCCCTCATGATTCTTTTCCAGGGTTATATCAGTACAAATGTAGCGCCCCTGTCGGTAAAAGGTAAGATTGAGCCCTATCGGATTAGCGGTGCCGCAGGCAAAACAGCTATAGCCCTTGAGTTTGGGGATACTCACTTTCTTTTCAACCATGCGTTATCCTCGATTCGAACCTTCCCCTTTGCCTTTACCAGGAGGCGCCATGGAGAAGCACGGGGAGCTTCGCTTTGACCATCTCCGAAGACGCCAGGACACTTTGCTCGGAAAAACAGGAATGGCTACCGGAGTCTTATCCTCCCCATGATTGTATGCCAGATCATATCCTGGTCCCATTCCTGGGTGATTTCTACCGGAAGCCGGGAGAGTTCCCTCTTAATATCCCTTGCCTGACTCCTCATAAGCCCTGAGAGAATAAAGTGTTTTTTTTGAAGAAATCCTTTCTTCTTCACCAGGGCATGGATCACCTCATGGTGGATATTGGCTATGAGCAGATCGAATGGATCGTCCATAAAATCTTCTGCCCGTCCTTCCATTACCGTTACGGTGTGCTCAAGCCCATTCAGTTTTACATTACGAGCGGCAGTCCTTACAGCCAAGTGATTATTATCCACGGCTGATACGGTTTCAGCGCCTAAAAGAGCTGCACCTATGGCAAGAATGCCGGTACCTGTTCCGAGATCCAAAACCCTTGAGCAATTCAATACCACGGGCATCTCGAGCAGGCCCAACAAACAATGCCTTGTGGTGGGATGGAGCGAGGTGCCGAACACGACACCGGGATCTAAGAGCATCTTTATCTCTCCCTTGCCCGAATCTTGATCATCCCACGGAGGCACAATGAAAAACCTGGATACTTTGTGTGCTGTAATCGCTCCACCCATCCACTCCTCATGAGTGAAATGGAATTCATCGATCAATCGGAGCCGCTCGTCCCCGTCAAGAATCATCTGCACGGTTTCCTTGGATGGCCTTGAGAAAAAAAGAAATGAGCTTTCTCCCTCAACCCAGTTTCCCAGGAAATCAGGCCCCAACCCGTGCTCTTCATCCTTATTTGGAAGACCTTCCAGATAGTAGATGTACAGGCTCTCATAGGGATTACAGGCCTTATCAGCAGTCACCATTGGTTGCACTTTGTGGTTTCAGGTTAGATTTCCACCGGATGTTGTCATTTTTTTATCCTCTCTGCAAGGATATTTTATTGACAGGATAAAAGAATTCTTTTAAGAAGCAGTGTTCGCAGATTTCGGAAAGAGCCAAGAAGGAGTCGGTCTTGTTAAGATCATTCACGCTTATCTGTCCCTTTTGTAAGGATTTTTTTCCCTTCCCTGAAACTATCGAAGAGGTGTATCGGTGTCGGTGTGGGGCCTTATTTATGATTTCCTGGCGCTTTGATATGGAGGACGCAGTGAACGAGTTGGCAACCTCCTTTCTCGAGGATGAAGGTAACCTAAGGCATGCCTCGGGAGATAATCTCTTGTGTCAGGCAGTGGTCTACCAGGACATAGAGGCTATTATGAGGATGAAGCGGGAGTATGAGGCGCAAAAGCTCTTTCGGGCGTTCCAAGGATTTGATCAGGATTACCTTCAAAAACTCGTACTCGTGTGGTTAGGGAGCACGTGGCAAACGCACGATTCTCTCGATTCATACAAGTTCATTTCCATCATGTAAAAAGCTGGGCCAATAGAGAGCTTAGCTCATTCATATTGATGGGCTTGGTGAGATACCCTCGTATGAATTTTTTTCTCTCCTCATCGAGTGCTACCAGACCCTGTTCATCATAACCTGAGATAATCACGATCTTTGCGTTAGGATCGAATTTCATGATCTTCTCGCCACAAGAAATACCGTCCATTTCCGGCATATTTCTATCCAGCAGAACGGCATCAGGACGCCAGGATCGGTATTTGGCAATGGCAGCCCTGCCGGTATTCACAGACTCAGCCCTGTAACCGATTCCTGTAAGGAGCTCTGCCATGGATTTGCACATCTCACTCTCATCATCGACGATCAGGATCTTTTGGCCATCGCCGTGTGCAATCTCCGCTGCCTGTTTTTGGGAGCTCGTCTCACCAGAGAGATCGATGGGGAATGAGAGCATAAAGGTTGCCCCCTGGTCAACCTCTGAATGCACGTGGATTTCACCACCATGTTCTTTAACGATTCCATAGGTGGTGGAGAGCCCTAATCCTGTTCCCTTGTTTACCTCTTTTGTGGTGAAAAATGGGTCGAGGCACTTCTCCAGCGTCGCCCTATCCATACCGCATCCCGTATCAGAAACCAGCACCACCGCCCTGTCTTCTTGCCTATGGGCCTCAATATGTAAGGCTCCTCCTCCGGGCATGGCATCGCTCGCGTTGGTGCAGAGATTCATCAATGCTTGGCTGAGCCCGTAATGATCCCCCAGGACCGGCAGCGATTCCGGTGCTGATAGGCGGATATCGATCATCTTGTCAAAGGATTTGCTTATCAACTCATAGGTCTCCTCAAGTACGCTGGTGAGATTGAGGTGTTGAAATTCCTTATTATCCTGTTTACGGGCGAACTGCATCAGTCCGCTCACCAATTTTGCTCCTCGATCAACATAGCTGTTGAGTACCTCGGCGATTTCGTGAAGGGTGGACTCATCACTATATCGTAGTTGCAGGATCTGGCTATTCATGGAAATGACGCTGAGGATATTTCTGAAATTATGCGCGACGCCCCCTGCGATGGTACCGATGGCTTCCATCTTCTGGGCTTGCATGAGTTGGGCCTCGAGCTTCCTTCTTTCTTTCTCGCCCCTCTTGCGATCGGTGATGTCCCGTATGATTCCCTGGTATCCGGGGATACCTCCGTCATCTGCTCTCCGCAGAGTCGCAGTGAGCAGGCATTCCATCTCGGTGCCATCCTTTCGTGTAAACCTAGTTTCAAGGTCCCTCACCAATCCCGTGTTGAACTCCTCCAGAAGCCCGGCCCTACCATCATCCTGGTGGGAATGGATTTGCAGTATGTTCATCCCAAGCATCCCCTCCCTTGTGTAGCCGAACAGATCAAGCATTGATCGATTTACATCAATAAAGTTCCCCTCTTTCGTGGTTATAAAGATGGGATCCCTCGAGTCTTCAAAGAGGGTGCGGTACCGCGCCTCGCTTTTCTGGAGCCTCTGAAAGGAGGTGGCATTGGTAATGCTCACCGCAATCTGTGATGCGATGCCCATCAAAAGGCTCATGTCGCTCTGGGTGAAGAGCCGCTTTGATTGCACGTTGTCCACCATCAATAATCCCAGGGATTCTCTCTCATAGATAATAGGCACGCAGATAAAGGATTGAGCGCCAATCTCTTTGACAAACTCAAGGGTCCTCCTGGAAAGACCCGCTCGTATCTCATTGACGTTGTTCACCATATAGGATCGTTGACGTTTAAATGCCTGGACTGCCGGTCCCTTTGCTGTGGAGCGGTCAAGATGGAATACGCTGTTTCGTAAGATGTCCTCGATTTTAGGGCCATATCCATATCCCACGTAATAGATGAGGCGAGTCTTATCGCTGTCCGGAAGCCATATCCCGCCTCTGTCAAAGTCCAACCTCTTTTCCATGGCCTCGATAACGGCATCGAGCAGGGTTCTGATATCCAGAATGGTAGAGGTAGCCTGACCGATTTCCTGAATGAGCATCGCATTGTTGTACCGTATATTGATCTCATCAAGCTGGTCCCGGGCAATATCGCCCTGAATATCGATAGTCTTGGCGAGTTCCTTTTTCTCGAGGTGTTCAGCATAGAGTGTAACCGCGAGAGTAACAGAGGCGAAGAAGAACATGAGTATAATCACGGCTGTGAGCGGTACGGCGAAACAGAGCGCCGCAGAGGCTATGAGGCTTAGTATAATGCTATACGTACGAATCCTTTTCCAGATGAGAGAAGGCGTTCTTTTCCAGGTAATGATGTAGCAGCAGGCATCCCCGCCCTTATGAATGCAGGTGGGATGCTCTATCTCGGCAAACTTGTTGGTGAAAACCTTGGCGACGGCCTCGAGCTGTCCCATTCGATTATCGCACTGATACGGTTTTTCGACTACACCCCGATTTTGGGTTACCACGACCTCTACCTTATTGGGCCCTATTTTTCTTGATTGAAAGGTGCTGCCTCTGGTTATATGGGGAGTGATTTTTTGCAAGAGCCAATAGGCGGATTCAGGCGTGACAAAACCCAATGTGTATCTTTTCAAGATCTCCGAAGCCTTGGATGTTGCTGCATAGCGGCCTGCCTCTCTTGCTATATTTTCATTGCCGGTCATTGCAGACGATATCTCATGAAATCGATCTGCCTGCTGCTGTGTGAACCAGTAAGCGGGGTCGTCTACCTCGTACTGGGTCATTCCCGCATGCTTGAGAAGGGCGGCCACATCGATATCTGGATAGTTTAGATCGATGAACTCCAGATAGTTTTTGATGTTTCGGCTGTTATAGAGAGGGGATTTAGCCTTCATTTCTCAAGGGATTTTTTACGTAGTAACGCTATAAGCGGTACGAATACTTATATGGCAGGCAGGATACACAAGAAACCCTGTTTTTTCCTGTCCGCTCCGTATAGTATGCAGTCTTACCAAGGGTAATTATTCGGCCGTAAGCAATGCCCAGTCGTCGTTTTCAACATGTTACGGTTCCTCATATGCTCCTTGGTAAGAGGCCAGATCTGCTCCTCGGCCAGGATCCTGGTTACGATGTCAAACACGATCTTCTGGTCATCTATCCAGAGGGTTCGTGTGGCACGCAGGTGATTACTCCTTTCCCATGGATCCCTGCACTGCTCTGAGAAGCTTGTTTAAGGAAAAGGATTTCGGAATTTGCAACAAAACCATATCCCATCATATCGTGCAATAGCAAGATATTTTCTAATCAAATGCAGCCGGGCGGGACTCATCCAAGAGGTGTGCCTGTACCTCGGCGAGATGCCCACCGTTGGTGCGAAACCTCGATAAAGGGGGCAGATTGTCAAAAGCGAAAAAATCGACGGCAAGGGTTTCCTCGCTGGGACGTGCTCGGCCGCCGATAATCTCACAGAGAAACACGATCTTGTAAGCATGATAAAACTCAACGGGCCTCGGCCCTCTGTTAGCGTCATATACGCCGATACATTTTCGAGGCTCCACCTCAAAGCCGCTTTCCTCCCGTATCTCGCGTATAATCGATCGGGAAGGGGTTTCGCCGACCTCAGCCCAGCCCCCTGGCATGCACCAACACTGATCCAGTCGCTCCTGTACGAGAAGAATCTTCCCGTCACGGATCATTGCGCCCCGTACATCTATCTTAGGGGTTGCGTATCCGGGTTGGGCGAGGAAGGTTTCAAGCAATTGCCTTTTGTCGAGATTCGTGTGGTTTTGAACGATCTCTGCCGCGATCTCCATGAAGCGGCGGTATCGTTGGACATCATAGTCTTTGACAGCATAGGCGAGCCCTGTTTGGCTCAATGATTGGATCTCCCGGGCCCACGTGAGCCAGAGCGGCATATCGGTTTCAGTCATCGTCACGTTCCTCGCATCTGAATATTGTTAGGGCTTTCGATGAAGATGAACAGCAAGGTTCAAGCCTATCGCCTTCCCTGAGAGGGCATCCATAGGCCGGGCAAAGGGTACTCTATTCGTAGGCCGTATGTCAAGGGCGGGGAACGTTAGGCGGCGAGGTGAGGAGGGGCGATATCCCGTGCCATGATCGAGACCTCATATCCCCGATATTCGGTTCGCTCAATAGCGGACCATCCGAGGTGTCTATAAAATTGCTCCCTGTCAGGCGTCAACACATAGATCGTCTCTACTGCAAGCGCCTCGGCCTCCTTGATAACGCGATGAACCAGAGCACTCCCAATGCCATGGCCTCGGAATATGGGGGGGACATACAGGCTGGAGAGCCAGGGAAAGAGGTCCATACGGGTATCCATCTCGTAGGAGACGAGACTTGAGCTCCCCATGAGGATCCCCCCGATTAAGGCCACAAAGGTAGTTGGAATCCGCTTTTTATCCAGGTGAGAATGCAGTCGTGCGATATAGTGTCCGATCGTCTTATTCGGGTAGAGATATCTCCACTGCTCGTAATGCCATTGTGCGAGCGTAGGTATGAGCGCCGCATTATCGCCAAGATACTCGATCCGCATGGTATCACCGCCATCTTGAGCACGAATAGGCAGAGATAGACATCATCCTCTATCCAGCCTGTCACCTGATGCATCCAAGACTATTATAGATCAAAATTAGCACCGCACGCAACGTTTCCCAGCGCTTTTGAGCTGAGTCGATCCAACCATGCGGCACCCTCGAGGCTCCTCAGAATGAAAGCGCCTAAGCTGATCTGCTCGAACAATGAAGACCGGCTGTAACGGTATTTTGATAAAGGGGGCTCTCTTTAAAAGGTAATCGTAAGGATTATTTCACGGTAATGATATCCTTATTCGCCTCAAATATTCTAACGGCGATTCCCGGCACTTTCATGATATCCTCCGGCGATGCAAAAGGGCCGTGGGCCTCTCGAAACTGTACGATACGTTCGGCATATGCTGCACCGATACCTTTCAGTTGCGCGAGTTCTTCAGCCGGTGCCGTATTGATATTGATCTTTTTCCCCTCCTGAGCAAATACAGCCGGAACAAGGGCGATGATTAATGCGCTTGCCAGGAGTAACACTATGAACTGCTTGTGCTTTCTCATCTTCCTGCCTCCTTTCACGAGCCCCCTTTATCCTTGAAAAAACGCACACCATGGCTCTTCCCCCATCCATCCATGAAAAAGCTATCAGCTCGTTCTTTACTGCGCCGAGTCTACCCCCGGGTGGAAGGATCGTTCGGCACACTATCAAATGCTGGTCTGGTCTGAGAGGAGAGCATAAAATCATACCCAAAGGCAGTATCAATATATATGCCAATTCAGTACTCCATTGACCTATCGTACTATCGAGTTCGCTGGGTTCGTTTTGTATGCTCATACATGGAGTGTTTACGGGGCTTTTAGGGTGCCCATGAAAAGGCAGTGAGTAATTTAAAGGGCAGGAACCTGATCCGATGAAGCTCGGCAACAGGGGTAAGGAACCATGAAATGCATGAAACACTGCACTGCTTTTTGTGCAATTATGCAATCGAAATAGGGAGAAGCTGGGGCGTTGGTTTGGATTATTCGAGTAGCCTACCGCTTGAAGTTTCGTTACAGGCAGATATACGGATTATCCAAGAGCCCTCGTGACGATCTCAGTCACATCGAGCACCTCGATCTTGTCGTCCAGTTCCTCGAGCTTAACCGCATCATCCAGCATCTTTGCGCATTGCGGACATGCGACCGCTACGATTTCTGCTCCTGTGGCATAGGCTTGCCGTATCCTGATCCTATTGGGGCTTTCCTCACCGCCGCCCAGGATGTCGGTGAAGAAATTTCCTCCTCCCCCTCCGCAGCAGAATGCGTTTTCTCTGCTTTGATCCATCTCGATAAGGTGGAGACCTGGAATGGCGTGCAGGATCTTTCTGGGTGCTTCATACTCCCCGTTATGCCTTCCGAGGTAGCAAGGATCGTGAAAGGTGACCTTGGCCTGGTAGCCCTTCAGGGGTATTTTTTTGGCTTCAATGACAGGGGCAAGTAGTTGGGTATAGTGGTAAACCTCGAATTCTCCCCCAAGGCCAGGGTAGTCTTTCTTGAATGCATTGAAGGCATGAGGATCGAGGGTAATGACCCGTTTTATCCCCAACTCCTTGAACTGCGTGATATTTTGTTCGGCCAGGAACTGAAAAAGCCCCATCTCGCCAAGGGTCCTTACCTCATTGCCGTCACAGGTTTCTCGATCGCCGAGGATTCCAAAGGAGATTCCAACATCGGCAAGGAGATTTCCTACCGCCTTGGCGATCTTCTTGGCCCGTTCGTCATAAGAGCCGACGCAGCCGATATAGAAGAGATAGTCCTGTCCATGGTAAGGTTCAACCCGCGTACCCTCTGACCATTTCCCCCTTTCCTCTGTAGGTTCCTTGTAAGGGTTGCCGCTGATGTTGATGTTCTTGAGGTAATCCCTCACCGCAGGGGGTATAATACCGTGATTGACCAGCTCCTCCCTGGCTGCGATAAAGATATTGACCAGCTCCTCGCTGAAGGTAAACACACAGTGCTCGACACAGTTGGCACAGGTGGCGCAAGAGAAAAGGATTTCCTGAAACCTGTCGGTATTTTTTATCTCACCGTTGAGCCATGCCCGGATCAACCACATCCTTCCCCCAGGAGAGTATGATTCAAAGAAGAATTTACGGTACGAGGGACAGTTGAAGTCCGAATAATCTCCGGTAAATTTACAATACCCGCACCGAAAGCACCTATGGACGATATCTTCATATCTCATCTACGCAACCTCCCAATTACCAGGATTCATGATATACCGCGGGTCAAGGCTTCCCTTTATCATCTTCATCAGATCTCTCGTGACCGGATCCATCTTTTCAAGGGCAAGCCTTTGTTCATCTATGGTCGGCTTCCAAAAGACTCCTCCGAGCTCGATCGCGAACGCGCTTACCTCCTCCAATGCCTTCCGTGTCCGCTCCATCATATCGTTGTCGGCCCGGTTGAAGGTAAAGGCAAAACCGAACATCATTGAGTGGCTTCTGCCGATAATCCTGGCCATGGCTGAGTACCCAAGATCATAGGTGGAGGCCAGATTCATCACCTTTCGCGCGCATTCCGGGTACGTTTCAACAGGAATAATCGGCCCGGAGTACTCAAATCCGCCGCCCTTTTTAACATCGGCGAACCTGCTCACGCTCCTCTGAGGCATATCGAGGAGCGTAGGTTTCATGACGGGAGGGATCGACATGAATCCCCCGTCCTTGCTCTTGACAAACCCATCAAGACAGCTCCAGACCATCTTCCTTTTAAACTCAAGCTCTTCATCGGTGTCCCCCGTAATAAACAGGGTTATGTGATGATTGTCCTTGAATATCATGGGCATGGGTTGGGCGAAGACGGTGATATCCTCGACCATTTCCGTGTGGGTGAGTTCATACACCATATCAGGCACTAAGGTATCTCTGTCGGTAATGAATATCTCCACGTCTCTCATCTTCTTTCTGGGATAGAGCTTGAGCGCGATCTTGGTAATGATGCCGGTAGCGCCGAACCAGCCCAAAAAAAGCCCTGTGAGGTCCGGAAGCGGGGCGCCTTTTGAAAACCAATACGGGGAGAGTGCGCATGAGCCGATTCGGCAGATCTCCCCTGAGGGCAACACCACCTCCAGCCCGCTTACCATGTCGGAGTTGAATCCATACTGCTGCGAGAGCCTCCCCTGGCCGTGAATCATGGTATTGGACGCTACGGTGGCTGTCGCAGGTGAGTCGGGGATACTGTGCCGTAAGCGGGGATAGTGCCTTTCAAGGTATGCCTTTAACGCGCCCTGGGAGGTGCCCCCTTCAACAATGACATACCGAGACTTTTCGTTGACCTCGATGATTGTGTTCATCCTTTTCATGTCGATGACGATGCCCCCTTGAAGGGGGATAACCAGTCCGGTTAAGGACATGCCCGCACCCATGGGAACAAGGGGTATCTTTTCCCTGCTAGCGAGGCGGACTATCTGCTGGATGTCTTCGACCGTTTTTGGCACGATCACATAGTCAGGTTTGTGCGCGGGCATCAGACCAGGGTCTCGCCCGTAGAAAAAGATCTCCTCAGGGCTATTTGAGACAAACCTCTCGCCTACGATCCGGGCCAGTTGACTGAGGATATCGGTCATCGCAAGATACCTCCGTTGATAACACTGTAGCAGCCTTTTGAAACTACCTGGTGAATGGGCATAGGGGTGTCTTTTCTTTTACCATGCCCTAAATGTAATGCTTCGGCAGGCCCCAATACATCAGGGCACCGACCG
>CAYPNL010000193.1:0-8038 GCA_964412045.1 uncultured Desulfobacteraceae bacterium | reverse complement strand
CTCTGCGAGGGAGGCTTCTCAGACGGCTCATCGGCCGCCGGGGTAAAGATGACGGTAGTCGACGCATCAGACAAAACCCTTGTTGAAGGGAAAATGAATGAGGACAGTGAGTTCACATTCAAGAAACCCGAGGGTGCATATACCGTGATCCTTGATGCCGGCCCAGGACATGAGGTAAAGGTTCCGAGCACGGAAATAGAGGAATGGTAATTAACAACTAACGAACGGAGCCAAAAAATAAGAGCTCCGTTCCATAAGGAGGATTGAGGTGAAAAAAATATTTATCTTACTCGTGACTATAGCTTTTATGGCATTAGGCCTTCCGGCCTATGCCCATTTTCAGATGATCTATTCCCCGGACAGCGTTCCAAAGTCAAAAAAGATAAACCTCAAACTGGTCTTCACCCACCCTTTCGAGGCGGGTCACACCATGGACATCGGCAAGGATGAGAGCGGAAAGATCCATCCGCCGGTCGCCTTTGGTGAAATGCATAAGGGAAAGAAAGAGGACCTGCTTAATAAACTCAAGCCGATTGCATTTACCAGCCTCACCAATACCGGAAGGGCCTATGAGGCCGATGTGAGACTCAAGGGGATGGGAGATCATATCTTCTACTTTGTCCCAGCTCCCTACTACGAAGGCTCGGAGGATATTTACATCCAGCACTGCACCAAGGTAATGTTCAACGTGGCCGGCGCACCGACGGATTGGGATTCACCGGTCGGTGATCCACTGCCTGTTGAGATTGTTCCCCTGGATAAACCCTATGCACTCTGGACCGGAAATGTCTTCAGAGGCATTGTTACATGCAATGGGAAACCCGTGTCTTATGCCGAGATAGAGGTAGAGTATCTGAACCATGATGTCATAGGGAATGCCTTTGCCAAGGAGGCAACCGTAGAGGCGCCTCATGATGCCCTGGTTACCATGACCATAAAGGCGGATGTCAACGGCGTATTTACCTTTGGTATCCCCAGGGCGGGCTGGTGGGGTTTCGCAGCCCTCGGCGCCGGAGGGGACCTCAAACACAACGGCAAGGAACTCTCCCAGGATGCGGTGATCTGGGTTCAGGCCATTGACATGAAGTAAGCTACATTTTTGGTTATAGATTGAATATCTAAAAACTAAAACCGAAAATCTAAAATATTATAGGAATGCCTTACGGGTTCTGATAGAAGGCTGAACAAGTGAAGGCGCAACACGGCGTGCGATAAGGCCACGCCCGTTGCGCCTTTTTTAACGCAAATAGAAAGGAGAATGTTAGAGATGCAGAAAGAATATTTAGATCAGAGAAAATGGATGCCGATGGCGTTGCAAAGCGTTGTTTTGACGATGGGTGTGCTCATGGCGTTCACCCTGCCTGAGGCAGTTGCTCAACAGGCTGTGCCGGCAAAGAGCCTGAAGGCCGTCGGCCAGGTAAATTCCAGTAACGGGGCCGTATATGAAAAAGGGCAGTACGGCATCATATTTAAGTATATCACCTTCAAACAGGATCAATTGTACGAGGGAGATGACAAGGTGGATTTCGCTCGTCCCCAAAAGGGGCAGAAAGGCAAGAAATGCTCCGAACGAACGGCGGAACAATATCAGCTTACCGTGCGAGCAGGTATCTTCGATACTATCGATGCCCGCCTCGTCATCCCTTTGTTCACCAAGGAGCTAAAGCGTCAATCCTTTAGCCAGGATTTTACCGACGAGAATTCGGGAATCGGCGATATCAAACTCATCAGCCGATACCGGATTTGGTCCCAGAAGAAAAAGGATCCCTTTAATCTGGCATTTGGGGTTGGATTGAAAATACCTACGGGAAGCACCGATGAGAAAGACAGCAGCGGGAACTTCCCGGGGTTTATCCAAACCGGCTCCGGATCGTGGGATCCGATCATAGAACTGGGCGCCCATAAGCTTGTCGGGCGGTCATTTCTCTCAAGTCATTTCCTATATAAGATGTCCACCGAGGGCGAACGAGGCAATGATGACTACGAGAAACCCGACGTGTTTAAGTACAATTTCGGTTATGCCTATGCCCTTTCAAGGCTTTTCGATCTTCAATGCGAGTTGAACGGAGAGGTCAAAGGAAAGGCTGAATTGGCCGGACACGAGCAGGATGATACCGGCGGCCATGTCATCTACCTTTCGCCCGGTGTTCATTTCAAGTTTCGCAAGGGAATGCATGTTGATGTCTGTGTGCCGATCCCGGTCTACCGCGACCTGAACGGCACGCAGCTTTCAGAAGAGTATCGCATGGTCGCCAAGCTGGCCATGAAATTCTAACGTTTTTACCATAGGAGGAGGTAATGAAAAAGCGTTCAATGGCACAAAATTATATGAAACAATTAGCAGTATGGATAGCAATTATTCTTACGATGCTTACTGTGATTTTCCAGCCCGAGAGATGCAAGGCAAGCATGAAATCGCCGCCGCCAGAAAAGATCAAAGCCATCATCATCGGAGATCGGGTGGTCGATATCGCCTATAACCTGGGCGTTCTTCCGGAAGCCATGTCGGTGCGCGGCGCCCTCTGGCCCATGGCCTCAAAGCTCAAAACCGCCAGCCAGATACTGGGATGCCCCCGATTCATAGTCGAAAGCACGCCGACCATTGTTCCTGAGACAGCAAAGAGGCTCGGCATCAAGCGGATCATCATCGAAAAGCATCCTCAATTCTGGCTCTACAGGCCGGAGGTCAAACCGGCCAATGTTGTTCCCCTGCTCAAAGGAATGGACCTGACAATCGAATATGTGGACTTCGCCCAGGGACTTGAGTCTGCTATCCATCAGACCGCCAAGCTCATTGGACGTGAGTCCAAGGCAGATGCCTTGATCGAACGATACAATAAGACCCTGGGAAAGACCGAAATGGGCTTGCCAAAGGCGCCATTAGGCAAAAAAGTGATCATCTTTAGCGGCATATATCAGTCAACAACAGGAAAAACTTTTTTAAGAGTCGAGGCCCCCGGCGGCTATTCCGATCGTTTTCTTCTGGAACAGCTTGGATGCGTCAATGTAGGAGACTGCTTCAAGCCAAGCACCGGAAAAGCGGCCAAAGGTCATTACATGGTTCGAAAAAAGCAAGGTAGAATGGCCTTCGACCCCATGATCGCGGTTGACCCGGATGTGATCATCATGACCGGCGATGCCCTGTCTGTGCAAAAGAGCCTTGCAAGCTATCTGAAGATCAATCCGGAACTAGCCCAGGTCAAAGCCTTGAAAAATGCGGCCCTTTACAGTCTGCCGTTTTATGCCGATTCAAGCGTGATCGAGTACCCGGCTATCCTTGCAAAATGGGTCGGTGCCCTTTCCGAATGAGGTTGCAGAGCGATTTTTTATAGATACTAAAAAATGAAAAGGAGGAAAGAGGAATGAAATCAATGAAGGCTTTAGTTATTTTTGTAAGCATTTTCGCCATCAGTAGTGCGATTGGGATACCGGCATCCTTTGGTCAAGAGATGTCCAACTACGAACTCGAGCAGGACGTAAAGGCATTGAAAGAAAAGATGGAAGGAGCAAGTACTTTCTCAGATAGACTTACCTTTTCAGGTGCCATTGAACTTGATTACAGCTATGCAGATGACAGTAACACAGGAGACAATACAGTGAATGATTCCACCTCTAATCTGGATATTGGTACAGTGGAGTTAGGCCTTGAGGTAGCCTTTCATGAATATGTAACCGGTAATTTCATTCTGAAAGGTGAAGCTCTTGATACAGATAATGACAGGGTCTTCTGGGATGAGGCAACAATTAGCATACAGAAAGAAGGGTTTCCCTTCTACTTTGTTGGTGGAAAAAGGGGCCAGCCCTTTGGTATGTTCGAAAGTCACCTGATCAATGATCCCATTACCCAGGACTGCTATGAGATTGCAAAAACAGGTGCAACCATCGGGTATAGTGCAAAATCTCTAGGAGTTGATATCTCAGCAACTGTCTATAAGGGCGAGGAGCTTATGGGTCACCTTGTAGATTCAAAATATGGCTTTGAGCGAGATAACAGTCCAACAACCTATGAAGAGACCGATGATGTGAGCTCATATATAGGGAATATTGCAATCTCTCCTCTTGATGCTCTTATGGTATCAGCTTATTACGATTCAGAACCTGGTGATGGTGATCGAAACGAGACTGCAGGGATTAGTGTTTATTATGAGATTGGGAAGGTTACACTGGATGCAGAGTATATCACTGCTCTTAATAGAGGGAGACATTTCACTGACAATAAAGAGTACAGGGAATCTGCCTGGTTTGCAGCTATTGCCTTTCAAGCAACGGAACCTCTTGAGCTCGCAGCCAGATACGAGGCCTTTAATGATGATATTGTCGGGGAGGAGGATGGGCATCTAAAAGATAGATACAGCATAGGGTTTACCTATACACTCTTTGAAAATGATAGCTTTGCGACCAACCTTATGGGTGAGTATAGGGTAAGCAATTTTGAGATTGAGTCAGGAAATCCAAATAGAGTTGACGATATATTAAATGAGGTCTTTTTGAGGCTTGCAATGGAATTTTAAAAAATGGATCTTGACCGCTATCTCAGGGTTGGTTCTTTTACAATGGAGAGCGGTATCCTCATTATTGATTTACACCCAGATTGTGCAGTAGGTGTCTACTGCATGATCTAGGTTTAAACAAAAAGGGTCATGAAAACCACTTTCTCTTTAGATACGTTACTCTTCATGATTCATAACTGAAAGATTTTTTTCTCTTCCAGATGTAAGGTAGCCAATAATCCGGGCGAGCAGGACCCCTATGATTCCGGAGATAAAAGCGACGAGTAAGGGCAAGGGGGCTTGTGGTGGATCCGCCCATATCTGGCGGTGAAATCCAAAGGCGAGCCAGGTTATCCCCAGGCAGAAGAGATTACCGAGGCCCCCTCCTACCCAGTCCCATTTTCCATAAAAAAGCTCCACCCAGATCCCGAGGCAAACGAGGGCTATGAGACCGTAAAGGCTGAACCAGGAAGGAGAGCTGACTCCATACCAGGGGCTCAGGAAAAGGCAGAAGGATATAAGAAGTATGGCTGTTGTGAGTCCGGCATATCTCTTACCGATGACCTTTCGGCCCATGTAGACCCACATCACAAAGAAAAACCCGCCGAAAAGGGCCATCCCCTTGGTAGGCCCAGTCATGTCGACACCGTACAAGAGGCTTTTGAGCGGAAGATATGAGTTCATCAGTGCGCCGCAAAGCGCAAAAATAAGAATGAGCAGCCACTCGTTAAAGCTGAAATAAGAATTCTTCATTGCTACCACCTGCATTGAGAGCAAAAGGGGTGGTGTTTCATAGTTCTCACGAAATCGGCATATCTCATGGATTTCATGATAGTCTTCATGCCCTCCTCAAACGCGTTTCCCAGATGTTCCTGCGGAAGATAGGTGCAGGGGGTTACCTGACCGTCCACGGTGACGAAGATGCTTCGTTTGACAATCATGCACGGAGGGGAATGTCTTCTGGGAAGGTGTACTTCCATTCGGAGGGACCGTGCAGTTTCTCGTATCTCGTTGAAAAGGTCTTTTTCATCCCTGGGTGAAAGGCATTCCGCCTCTGTATCAACACCGTAGAGATTGAAAAGCCTATGGAGTATGACGGCGTCAATCCCGATATCGGAAGCCGTCTTGATCAGATCAATGACCCGGTCTCGATTTCCTTGATACAGGGTGATGTCGAAATATGTCTTGGGATTTCTGTGGCCTTTTTTCGTTCTCCTGCCGATAAAATCTTTAATATCAGGCAGAACACGAGACAATAAATCCGGGTCATAGATCCCAAAGGCGATCTCATCCAATCCGGTCCCAAGGATTTCATCTCCCGCCTCTGCCAGCAATGTTCCGTTTGTGGTCAGGTTGGTCATTACGCCTTGTAACCGGGCATAGTGTATCATAGCAAAGACATGCTCGTTGAGCAGGGGCTCTCCCCATCCGTGCAGCCCCACATAACGGAAAAGCCGTGGATCAAGAATGCGCTTAAAATCGGAAAGCGAGAGAAACCTTTCCGGCCTTTTCAGCTTTCTCCTCAGGCATATGGCGCAGTCAAGGTTGCAGGCGGTTGCCACCTCAACCTGAAGGGTTCTGTAACGAAGTGAATCAAACACGGGTCTTGGCTATTCTTCTATTCAGGGCTTTGGTGAGGGGGGACTATCCCCCCCACCGGGAGAGGAGGTTAAGCGGTTTTCCGGCTCAAGGACATCCAGTTCCATGACAGGGCCTTAAACAGAAGCCCTTTGAAGTTCAGCACCAGGAGCCCGAAAATGCTTAATGAAGCTATGATTTGGGGCATAAATCGGCACATACCGGTACACCCGCCCGTGGCTCCTCCCGTGGCCACACTAATCGGTGTGCACATGGCCATCACCTCCTTCCTTACTATTTGCTTAAACCTATGACTTCATAGGGGTTTACACCGGCAATCGTCATCTTGGTGTACATCTGGGGGCTAACTTCAACTTCCTTCACCACCCTCACAAAGTCAGCAGGTTTCGTCAGATAGGGCATAAGCCCCCAGTTACACTTCACCCTGGTAGTCCAGAAGACCGGATTGCTTTTACCGCCTTTCGGTTTGAAGTCCTTGCTTTCGACTCCGGAAACCTGCCACGCCTTTCCCCAGTTATACCGTAAGGCGACTGCTTTGCCTTTGTTGGCCGTGTTGTTCCATATAACCAGTATACCCGCTATGCTGTCGGTTGGTTTTTCACCTGAAATAGTCTTTTTCTGATCCGCCGTGAGTTGTTTTACGAACAAACTTCGCTTGCCCGGCGTGAGATCAAGGAATATCTGGATAGCATCGTCTTTACACCAGGGAGGGCAGGCGATCCAGGCATAACTCTCACCTTTTTTTAAAGGATAGTTTCCCAGAATGAACTGGACAATTTGGTACCCGGTGCTTACCCCTGGGCACAGGTGATTGTGGAATTCGCAGCACCTCAAGAAATCATACGGGGCACCCTTTGCCCAGGCATTGGTAATGGTGACCAGGCTGAAGGTATCGGGTCCGATCTTCTCCTGCACCCGTTTCCAGCCATCCGGCTTGGTGGCCTCATCTCCATCCATCTTTAGCGTTATTGTTCCTGTCTTTTGCCCGTTGTGGGTTATGATAACTGCATCCTTGGTTTCCTTGTTGAACAGAACAACCTTCAAAGGATAGGTTACGGGGCGATGAAAAAACAGGAGATTCCCTTTGCCAATGGAGCATCCCGTCGTTTCCTGGATGATGTCCACGTAGCCTTCAGTGGTCTTGCCGTTCACCTTGACATAGGTTGCATTGGTGAGGGCAAGGAGCTCGGGGCTTCCCTTCTCGATCCTCAGATCCTGGATACTGTCTTTTAGCAGGCCCTTTACATCAGAGGCCCCGAGACCATAGGCAAAACAGACGATCAATACTACTGCCAGTACGATGTTTATTAACCTCTTCATATATATTCTCCTTTCCTACTGTGGTCCCCTGATAGGGAGATTTAAGTTTGTCTTCATGGCTCAAAAAAAAAAGGCCACCAAGGCCCACCCATTCAAGGTGGTAACGCCTTCGTGGCCTTTTATATTGTTGATAAAGCCTGTATGTATATCCGATTAATTGCTCTTCATAAGCAACTTTGAAATCAAGTTAGTAAAATGCTGTGTTTTTGTCAAGCAATATCTTAATATTTGTTTAAATTATTTGGGATGCAGATTTTCGCAGATCCCCGCAGGAACTATTTTCTTGTATTATCAAATGCCTTACGTTTAATCTTTGGTTCAGTACCAAAATTGAGTAAAAGTCCAACTTCAATATCAGTTGCTTTTAAATAGTTTAATAACTGTGCCTCATTTTCTTCTACCAATCTTTGCTGCTTTTATTTCGACAATTACCTTGTTATCAACCAGTATATCCGCATAGTATTCACCTATAACTTCACCTTCATAAAATACCTTCATTGGAAATTGGGGAACCGCGTGAATACCATCCTTTTTAAATTCTATCATCAGTGCATTCTCATTCACCCTGTTAAATAAGATTTGAGCTGATTTTTTAAGAACATCTTTTTCCAGGAAGTTTTAAAGTATTT
>CAYPNL010000192.1:0-4161 GCA_964412045.1 uncultured Desulfobacteraceae bacterium | reverse complement strand
AGGGTTTGGCTGTTCGCCAATTAAAGCGGTACGTGAGCTGGGTTTAAAACGTCGTGAGACAGTTTGGTCCCTATCTTTCGTGGGCGCAGGATATTTGAGGGGAGCTGTCCCTAGTACGAGAGGACCGGGACGGACGAACCTCTGGTGCTCCAGTTGTCGCGCCAGCGGCATAGCTGGGTAGCTACGTTCGGAATGGATAACCGCTGAAAGCATCTAAGCGGGAAGCCAACCCCAAGATAAGATATCCCTTCCGATGGAAACATCGGGACTAAAGACCCCTCGAAGACTACGAGGTTGATAGGCCAGGTGTGTACGTGCAGCAATGCATTGAGCTAACTGGTACTAATAGGTCGTGCGGCTTGGCCATAATTATTTACCTTTTATTTAGAGACGCTCAATTGTATCCGTGAATCTGATATTTCGGTGGCAATAGCGAAGAGGCACCACCCGTTCCCATCCCGAACACGGAAGTTAAGCTCTTCAGCGCCGATGGTACTGCGTGGGAGACTGCGTGGGAGAGTAGGTCGCCGCCGAAACCTTTTTTGGTGCCCCCCGCTCTATCGAGAGCGAGGGGCATTTTTATTCGCTATCAACGGTGAAGAGTACCAGAATAGTTGTTAAGAGCCCCGTATCTCATGGATTACATCCGGTGTGTTTCAAGCTCAAATCTCCCCACTCGTATTGGATAACCGATACCAAGGTGATAGCCGCTGTATCAGAGCGCAGGATCCTTGATCCCAAGGAGATGATGTGAAACCCTGCATCCTTGGCAAGACCGATTTCTCCCAGCGTGAAGCCCCCTTCAGGGCCTACCATTGCTACAATATGAGATAGCCGTCCTTTGGACCTTGCCAGGACTCTAAGGTCTTTTTCTTTTTCAGCCTCCCAAAGCAATATTTTAAGCGTATCTTGGTGCGGAAAATTCTCGATAACTGCTTCAAATGCAAGTGGAGGGTACAGGGTGGGGAGGTTCGACCTTCCGCTTTGTTTACAGGCTGCCTTCATTATCCCCTCCCAATGGACCATCTTCCGAGACAGATGGTAGCCGCTCATTTTTACCCCCGTTCTCTCCGAGAAGAAGGGAGTGATTGAGCTTACCCCTAGTTCCGTTGCCTTCTGGATAAGCAAGTCCATAGGGCCGGACTTGATGAGTGCTTGGGCGAGGTGGATCTCTACGGGAGAAGGCCCAGCGGATTGGAGGGGCTTGAGGCTCTTAAGTGTAACACCTTTGCGCTGGATTTCTTCAATAATTGCTGCAAAGAGGTGTCCTTTACCATCCATAACGCTCAGAGTATCGCCAGGTTTCATCCTTAGGACATTTCGTATATGGTTGGCCTCCTTGCCGGTGAGATAGATCAGTGTATCTTCCTTTGGGATCTCTTCCACGAAAAACCTTCTCACGTATCCCTCTTTCTCTTATCCGCTCACGAAGGAGGTTCAAAGAGTTAACATGTTACAAACTACGTACTACGGCCAAAAGTAGGAAGGCTTCTGTAGTAATACCTGCATTAAAATATATTTCGTGCTGCTCTTGCCACTTGGCTTTTTATACCATGATCAATCAAGAACAACAACCTAACACAAATTCCCATGAACCCCTTGACAACAGGAAAGACTCGATTATCTTTTTAAGCAAAGATTACGGATAGTTAAGGATGAAGGGAGGTGATGTTCTGTGGTGAGCTTAGTACCATGGCATAGAAAGGAAATGGATCGTTTCAGGGTGAGATAAACAAGCTCTTCAACCGGTTCTTCGACCTGCGGCCGTCGGAGCTTGAACTTGCAGAAGGCGAGTGGATGCCTCTGGTGGATGTATCCGAAACAGGGAAAGAGGTGCTGGTGAATGCCGAGGTTCCTGGCATGGATCCGAAGGACATCGATATTTCCCTGAATTGTATGGCAACAGCGGCTATGGGAACAGCATACTCTTACGGTGTGGCTTCTTGGAAGAACTCCTTCAAAGAGTCCCGTGCATATCGGCTCAGTTCGGAGAAAGAAAAGCCTTGGAAAAGGGCTAAAGGTTCATACATTGTAGGCAAGATACAATAGTTTTTGGTCCTTTTGCATCTTTTGGCCTTCGGTTTGGTCTGTGGTTGTTTCCCGGAACATGGTCATTCAGGGGCTTGATAAACGAGCCCATCTCATCGGCATTGCCGAGGAGCCTGTTCAGAAAGAGCAGATAGGGGGAGAGGGCCGTTTGGCCATCCCCTTTGGACCCGAAATTCGCACATCTGTTATGATATGTCGATATTCATTTCGTATGATCAAGATAATCGGACCTCCTAAAAACAATGTGCTTAGTTATCAACATCGCTTACGCAAACCGTATCCTTGAAACAAGATCCAAGAAAAACTCTCGGGACCAGACAGATAAGGCTGCCGGATTCCTGACAAAAGGCTCTACCTCCTTGCGGGCTTGCTCAACATCCAAGTTACCAATCGCATGAGTGAGCATATCTTTAAACCGCTCTGCTGTCAAAGGCGCATCCTCTTTCCAGTCTCCGGTTTGGCGCATTCGGTTCTCCAGGTGGGAGAGGTGCAGCTCCGGATGCTGGGCTGCATACCATACGAGATCGTACCAGTCTCGTCCCTTCACCCTGTCCTTCCATCTCCGGCAGAGGATGGTGTGCATCTTACCAGCAAACAGGTCCGGAAGCACAAAGGCTCGCACTGAAAAAGGAATGGGCTGCAAGAGGTAACGGGTCTGTGTGGCAAAACTAGGAGGTGGATCAGTATCCACCTCCAGCTTGATCTTCAAGATTTGGCCCTTGGGAATTGCCTTCAGTATCTCCTCACCTGTTTCGATTACCAAGAGCTGATTCCGGGTATCTGCCTTAAGAAAGGCGGATTGGACAGGCGTGTATACGGCCTTATCGATTCTCTCAATCCTTGTATCAAACCCAAAGCCTTCGGTCTCTTTTTCTAGAAAGGAAAAATAACTGGCGATATCAAACCTCTCTGACGGCGCCAGCAAGGAGAAATCCATGTCTTCGGAGAATCGGTCTAACCCATACAGTGCGCGCAACGCGGTGCCGCCGTAGAATGCCGCTTTTTCAAAGAACTTACCCCTCCAGAGTCCCAGCAAGGCTATATCCTGCAAGATCTCGCGCAGGGCGTTTATGTACTCATTGAACCCGCGGCATTCATATTTTGAAAGCATCCGAGCAACTGCTTCATGCATGAACACTTTTCTCCTCTACCTTAGTGGTGGGCGCGACGAACGAGATCACTGAGAATCCTGATCCTTCGAGACCGGTAACCTCGCGCAATGGCGTTGAGCTCCATTTGATTTAAATCCTTCAGGGCAGTTGGATCGATCCGGAGATTGTTCTCGAGGTAATCGTTTAATTCCCTCTGTGATTGGATCCCTATCCCCCGGTCCTTTTGCAGCTTATCAGCCAGTGCCTTTGCCGGCGTGGCCATGAGGAAGGCACGGCCGTCACCGATTTCAATCCTATCCATTCCGACACGGAAGGCCTCAAGGGGAATCATGCGATAGGTGAAAAGGCCGACCGGCGTGGAGAATCTTCGAGATCGACCGGTGGTCACAGAGGTCACCGCCTCAACACGCTCCGGGATGAGACCGTAATGCTGCAATGCATACTCCAACGATATATAGGACGGCCCGTATATGAGGTTGGCCAAGATCTCACGTGAAAAGGGCTTTCTTCGGTATTCATCACCAAAGATATAAAGCCCCTTTTTGATACGAATAATACTTCCCATTCTCAGAAGATCGGAAATCTTGTCCCTAGGGTGTGCGTAGCCCTGAAGACAGTCCAACAAGGTCTGATAGTCGAATTGCTCCTGCGGGATATGCTTTCTAATGCTCTGGATCATCGCAATTCGTTTACCTTTATTGTATGGTAGATGAAAGAAGGAAGTGCCAGTGGGAAAGAATACTATTTCCCAACATAGTATGTCGAGAAAATTTCGACATACTATGTAAAAATATGGGTATATGAGAGTTACGTGAAATTGATAAGAACTCGGTTTTTGTGGAAAGGAGTAGAGGGGAATTCTCATTGTTGGTCAAGCCGGATTCAACCGCATGATAGTGTTGAGGGAACGCGCTGACTAGATTCAGGCACTCTGACGAGCAGACGAGGGGATTCTAAGATGGCTACGAAGGGCTTGATTGTGTCGGGAGAGCGGAAAATG
>CAYPNL010000191.1:0-7076 GCA_964412045.1 uncultured Desulfobacteraceae bacterium | reverse complement strand
ATAATAAAACAGTAAGTAAAAATATGCCAAAAACTCTCATTATACTTTTCATGATACTCTCCTTAGAATTGTGGATAGTTATCTTGTGTTTTCAGCATGTTTCGTGAAATGAGACGATAATGATAGAGATGAGATGATAACAAGTCGCTTTTCAAAAAAGAAGCATAGGCCTCTCTGGCCTTGCGTGTCAAGCCAAATTCAACCGCATGATAGTGTGGGGGGAACGCGCTGACTCGATTGAGACACTCTGAACGAGCAGGCGAGGGGATTATAGAAATCAGCCGGTGCAGGTCTCCGGATATGTACCTGCCAGCTCTGTATAGGCAGGCTCCACATCAACATATACCCACTTATAACAATGAGTTCTACCACTTTCTTTTGGAGTTCTGATCCAAAAGCCAAAGCAGCAGGTGGACTATGAAATCCACTGATAGCCCGTTGATGTTCATATCGAGGTATCGGTCTAAGAACGATATTCCTTTTAATTCTTTATTCCGATTCACCACTCCCAATCAGTGGGAGGACTTTTTCGATATAAAAATAGACTACATATCTATTCTTAGTCTCATAGCCGGAATAATCGCATTTGCGGCATATCTGGGTAATCAAATCGGGGTTCTTTTCCTCCCTGGTCTTCCGAAGATAGAGGCGTTTACCCTGATATTTCTGTTCTTCCTCGGAAAATAGATAAGCCGCATACGGATTGGATTTCAAATTCTCATGGATCAATCTCTCCGCCATAATAAACGTCACTGTGCTATCGTCCATGAAATAAGGTCTTGCATACATGGCGAGGTTGACCCTGCCATCATGATTTGCTGTCGCCAGTACACCTCGACCTTTTGAAGATTCGAAATACTCACTCAACTTCATGGCCATTTTTTTCCTCCTTGCAAGAATTATCTTCTTATTTGATAAGAACTCGCTTTTTGTAGGAAGGAATATAGCGAGAACTCTCGTTGTGCGTCAATGGAAAAGGCAGTCCAGAGTAACTGCTAAGATCATGAGATCCTGCGTAATTAGGGTTCCCCCATTAAAAGAACTTTGCATTGCCGGCATTGCGGGAGAGATCGGTCGGATGCCATCGGCGGGAACGGCAATGAAACGCGGGGCATGGTCATCCTCTTTTTTCGGCGTGGAGTAAGCGCACGTACCTTCTAAAATAAAAATGCTCCCTGACGGTTTCAAAGCCATGGGCTTTCAGTATAGCTTTCCAATCCCGTTTTATGAAATCGAAGGCGTATCGGCACTCTATTTTTTTAAAGAGATAGCGAGGAACGACAGGCATTGTATCCATGTCGAATTCGGCGTAATCGAGGATGAAAAGGCTTCCGGCTTGTTTTAAATGATCGTAGGCATTTTGTAGTACGGTATATCTGACATCGTGAGGGAATCCATGGATAACAAAACTGATAAAAACGGTATCATATCTTTTTTGCAGGTTAAAAGGCCGGTCAATACGCCGGTTGATAAACTCAACTCGTGTATCGTCCTTAAATTGTTGGAGAAACTGCCTTTCCATGTGTTCCGAAATGTCTAACCCGGTAATACGGCCTTTCCGGTTTAAATAGCCGGCCATCAGCTTGGCATTCCTGCCCGTGCCGCAGCCAAGATCCAGAATGTGGTCATCGGGGCGGATCCCCATATCATAAACGGCTCGTTTAATGAAACCTCTATACATTCCCAGGCTACCGGCATTCATTGCCGTATCGTAATGTTTGGCAATGAATCCTTTCAGCTCAACCCCTGAATCCGGGTAGATCTTTGTATTCATATCTCACTATGGCGTAAGTTGCACGTTATCATAACCTATGATTGCCATAATTTTTACCCCGCTTGCAGAAGGCCATGGCTTTAGCCGTGGATGAATGCGTAAGGCGGACTGGGGCGAGCGGGATGCCGTACCACTAAGTCCCGCCGTTCGCAAAGCGAATCGGCGAAACAAAGTGGTGCCACGGGCTTGCCCGTGGGGCTCCACAGGAGGATCTCCTACTATTGTTGACAGTCTATTCTCCGTATAAAATAGACCGCTAAGGAAATATACAATACTGATAGGATAAAAAAAGACGGGAAACCGGAACGGCTTATTATCCAGCCCCCTGCCATTGGAAAAACAGCAGGCGAGATATTCCCGGCCCCGGCAAAACCGGTGTACAAAGGCCAAAAAGACAGCATGCCAGAGAAATGCAAAAAAGTTATGGTTGGATATTTCACGGGGTAAGGTCATTTTTTGAGTCTTTCCAGGTAATAGCCGTGATCATTTTAATCCTTTTTCTGGGTCATCAGAGCATACTCCACAGCAGCCGTATGCCCAGTACTGCCAGGCTCAGAGAGAGAAGGCGAATGATGAAGGCGCTGGTGAGCCTGCCCGAGATGCGCGCACCCAGCTGTGCTCCGGCGATTGTGCCTACGGCACAGAGCACCGCGTACACCCATTCGCTTGATACCAGGGTCCCCCTGACTGCGTGGGTGGCTACGGCCGTGGCTGAGGTGACCGCCAGGATGAACTGGGAGGTCGCTGCAGCCACATGCACCGGGATCTGGAGGACGGTGATCATTGCAGGGACATTAAGCAGCCCGCCGCCTATGCCCAGCAAGCTGGAGAGGAACCCTACGCAGAAGGTGATGCCCGCCCCCAGCTTGAAGTTGACTGCGTAGGAGTAGGAGACGCCTTTGCTGTCCACGAGGCTTCGGGGAACGCTGCCGCGCGGGGCTTTCTTGGGGTTGTTCGTATACGCACGCCGTATAAAGGCAAGGTAAAAAGCCAGGACCATCAGCAGGCTGCCGAATATGGCCTGAAAGACCGTTCTCGTGAGGGTAATGACGGCTAACACACCCAGTACAGCCGTTGGGATGCTCGCGATAGCAAAGGTCATCCCCATCGTATAGTCTATGCGCTTGAGTCGCGCGTATGCCATGGTGGCAGACAGGCCGTTAGCCAGCACAGCGAAAAGCGAGATCGCGGTGCACACGCAGGGGCTGGCATCCGGAAACAGGAACAGGAGAAGGGGGACCAGAATAAAGCCGCCCCCGGCGCCGATGATGCTTCCCCAGGTGCCGGCTATGATGCCGCTGAGTATCAGACCGGCGAATAGCATATGAACTCCCCTTTCCTTATTACGCCCAGAGCACTTTATCACAGTCCGCAGAGCTGTCAAAACTCGAACGGGCCTGTTTGGATGGCTTTATCCACACACGAAAAAATTGGTTTCACGGTAATAATGTAGTTCTTCGAAACTGCCTGGTGAATGGACATGGAGGTGTCTTTTTTCCCATCATACCCTCATAAAGACGAGTCGGGAGGCCGCTTCAAACCGGCGCACACGGACAAAGATCCTAGAAGACATTGACGAGTTGCTTGTGCGCATGGTTTGAAGCGGCACGCTGATGCCCCCTGTTCAGGGGTATGATGGGAAAAAAGACACCTCCATGCCCACACCTCTCGCCAGGAGCCCCTCTGTGGCCTTACGCAGGAAAAGGTCGCAAGTTTCAAAGAACTACATTGTTCCGTTTAATGCTGTTCATCCATCACTGGTTGAAGCCTATTGTTTCTCGAGGAAACGCCTTAGCCTCTCGAGAAACTCGTCTTTGTCTACATACCCCTCGATCCTCAGATCTCGCTCTTCAATGCCGTTCCTGTCGATGAGGATTGCCGCCGGGATGCCGCGAATATCGTAGTTCCTCAGCAGTTCATCGTGGAACGGCCTGACATTAGTCAGATCCACCCGAACGGCGACAAAATCCCTGCTGAGCTTTACTTTTCCGGATCCTTGCGTACTAAGGCCTGAAAGGTCTCAGGCCGGTGGCGGACGATCTCTCCCTCGATCATGTATACCACGTCCTCTGCAATATTGGTGGCGCTGTCAGCTACCCGTTCCAGGTGACGGGATGTGGATAAAAGATGGATCAGGCATTCCAAGCGGTTTGTATGTTTTTTTATGCTGTCCTGGATCTGGATGTACATATGCCTGTTCATCTCGTCAACCTCGTCATCGGAGGCGCATACCTCCCATGCCAATCGGCTGTCCAGGTTCACCAGGGCATCAAGGCTTTTTTTCACCATGGATTGAGCCTTTTCCGCCATTCCTGGGAAGTCGAACAGGATATCCAACTTCCTCTGTGTTGCGAGAAATGCGGCCCTCTCCGCTATATTCACGGCCAGATCGCCGATCCGTTCCAGCTCGTTATTGATCTTTATCACGGATACAATAAAACGCAGATCAATCGCAACCGGCTGGTGGAGCGCCAATACCTTGAGGCACTCCTCCTCGACATCCAGCTCCATCTCGTCTATCTCATGGTCAGCTTTCATTACCTGGTTTGCCAGGTCCCCATCCCTTGTTTCTAAGGCCTTGATTGCCATTCTAAGTCTTTCCTCAACCATAGCGCCAAGGGAAAGGATGCTCCTCTTCAGGTTTTCCAGCTCCCTTTCAAGATGCTTGGGCATAGGGCTTCCTCCTCTGCTAGCCGAAACGGCCGGTAATGTAGTCCTCAGTCTTTTTCAGCCTGGGACGGGTAAACAGGTTGTTTGTTTCGCCCACCTCAATGAGCTTGCCAAGATAGAAAAAGGCGGTGATATCCGATACCCGGGCCGCCTGCTGCATATTATGGGTCACGATAATAATGGTGTAGGATTTCTTTAGTTTATCGATCAGATCCTCGATCTTCTGCGTTGCGATGGGATCAAGCGCCGAGGCCGGCTCATCCATGAGCAGCACTTCCGGCTCCACTGCCAGAGCCCTGGCTATACACAGGCGCTGCTGCTGTCCGCCGGAGAGGCTCAGGGCTGAGTCATGAAGCCTATCCTTGACCTCATCCCAGAGGGCTGCCTGTTTAAGGCTGTGCTCTACCTGCTCCGCAAGATAGGCCTTGTGCCGGATGCCGTTGACCCTGAGACCATACGCAATATTCTCAAACACGGTTTTGGGGAATGGGTTCGGCTTTTGAAATACCATACCCACACGGCGGCGGAGGGAGACTACATCAACGTCAGGGTCATAGATATTTTGCTTGTCGAGCAGGACTTCTCCGGCTGCGCGGGAATAGGGAATGAGGTCGTTCATTCGGTTCAGGCAGCGCAAGAGCGTGCTTTTCCCACATCCCGATGGCCCGATAAGGGCCGTCGTCTGATGTTCATGGAATTCCAGGGTGATATCCTGGAGCGCAAGAACGTCAGCGTAGTAAAAATTCAGATGGTTCGTTTTTATCTTCAATTGATTTTTCATGAGAGATACCAAACTCTCCTAATTCTATCCGTTGTTACGATATAGAATATCATACATAGCATGATGCTACATCCTTCTCCGGAGCCGTGCCCGGTAAAGTATCGCCACAAGATTCAGACCCAGCACCAGTGCGATCAAAACCAGCGCCGTCCCGTACTGTAGGTGTCGAGTCTTCTCTATCTCTGTGCCGGCCGTAGCCAGGACATAGATGTGATAGGGAAGGGCCATGATTTCATCGAAGATAGATTTCGGCAGGGAAGGGGTAAAAAATACCGCTGCGGTGAACATGATCGGCGCCGTTTCACCGGCAGCCCTGCTGAGCCCCAGGATAGCCCCGGTAAGGATGCCTGGAAGGGAGGCAGGAAGCACCACCCGGTATACTGTCTGCCACTTGGTGGCGCCAAGCCCGAGCGATGCCTCCCGATAGGTATCAGGGACGGCTCGGAGCGCCTCTTCAGAAGAGCCGATAATCACGGGCAAGCTCATAGCCCCCAGGGTCAATGCTCCGGAGAGGATGCTTACCCCGAATTGCAGCCAGACCACGAAGAAGGCAAGCCCGAAGAGACCGAACACGATGGAGGGAACACCGGCCAGGTTATTGATACCGAGCCGAATGATCCTGAGCAGCTTGCCGGCTCTGGCATACTCATTGAGATAGATAGCGGAGGCAACCCCGATAGGGAGCGCCACTGCTATGGCGCCCAGGCCGAGGCAAAGGGTTCCCACGATGCAGGGCAGGATACCCCCTTCGGTCATGGACTCCCGTGGCGCCTGGGACAGGAACGTCCAGTTTATGGCCCGCCAGCCTCTCGCTACGAGAAAATACACGATGATGACCAATGCTATCCCATTGGTAGCTGCAGCGATGCGAAAGAGCCAGAACATAAATCCCTGAAAGAACGTGCGTCGTCTTTTCCGTGGGTGAGAGGGCCTTATGCTGATGCCTGTTTCGTTCTGGGCGATCTCGGATTTATTGAGGGGGGCTGAAGCCCGCTTTATATCAATTGTATCTGTCTCGTTCATAGCTCTGTATTAATCGATTGTTGGTGAGAATTTTGAATTTTGTAGATCATTACAGTGTCGCGGCCCCCACCTGTCTGTATTTGTGTGCAATATGATCTGCCACTACGTTAAAGAGAAGCGTAAAGGCAAAGAGCACCATGCCCGTTGCGAACAGCGCATAGTAGTGATCGCTTCGAAACGGCGCTTCTGCCATCTCGGCGGCTATGCTCGCCGGCATGGGACGGACCGGATCAAACAGCGATGTGGGAATAAGGGTTGCGCCGCCGGCTACCATGAGTACCACCATGGTTTCACCTATGGCCCTGGACATGCCCAGGATGACGGCTGTGCTGATGCCGGAGATGGCTGCCGGAATGATCACCCTGGCTATGGTTTCCCAATGGGTGGCTCCCAAGGCAAGGGATGCCTCCTTGAGTTCCATAGGCACGCTGAAGATGGCATCTTCTGAGATGCTGCAAATGGTCGGTATGGACATAAAGGCCAGCATCAATGAGGCGTTGAAGAGGTTTAATCCTGTTGGGATATCAAGGATTTCCTGAAGAAAAGGCGCCACGATTACCATGCCGAAAAATCCGATGACAACAGACGGGAGTGCAGCGAGCAGCTCCACGATCGGCTTTACCCACTCGCGGACCCTTGCAGAGGCAACCTCTGCGAGGTAGAGCGCAGTGAGGACCCCGAGAGGGATTGAGATTAGGGATGCCGCAACAGTAACAGCAAGGGATGCTATAATGAGTGGAAAGATGCCGAAATCCGGAGGCTCGTCAGTAGGGTACCACTGTGTTCCGAAGATGAAATCCTGGACGGAAACCTTGGCGAAGATGGGAA
>CAYPNL010000190.1:0-3746 GCA_964412045.1 uncultured Desulfobacteraceae bacterium | reverse complement strand
CATCTGCCCTCTATTATGTCCTCTATACCGCTTCCACCTTCCGAGTCTCTGAACTACGCCCCTTCCTTTGGCAAACCCGGGCTCAGGAAGAGATGGAAGGAGATGATGTTCACGAAGAATCCTTCGCTTGCCGGCAAGCATATCAGCCTTCCCGTGGTGACGAATGCGATCACTCACGGGCTCTCCATCACCGCTGAGATGTGGATTGATGAGGATGATGTCATCCTTTTGCCCGACAAGATCTGGGGAAATTACACCTTAGTATTTACGGTTCTCCATGGGGCGGCAATCGAACAATATACCCTCTTCTCCCCTGAGGGAGGCTTCAACCTGCGCAGCCTTGAAGATGCCGTAAACAGGCGGGCAGCTCAGGGAAAGAAGATCGTGCTCATTCTCAATTTTCCCAATAACCCGACCGGGTATACACCCACAGAGGCGGAAGGCAAAGGGATTGTGAAGATTATACGTGAGGCCGCTGAAAAGGGCAGCAACATGGTGGTCCTCCTTGATGATGCCTACTTCGGGCTTTTCTATGACGGGAACATCATGAGGGAATCCCTGTTCGCCTCCCTTGCCGGTGCCCATCCCCGAATCATGGCGATCAAATTGGATGCGGCGACAAAGGAGATCTACGTGTGGGGCCTGCGGGTGGGCTTTCTTACCTATGGAACGGTATTCGAGGCCAACGCAGCCGAGGCGTACGGGGCCCTCGAGAAAAAGACGGCAGGAGCCGTGCGGGGAACCATCTCCAACAGCCCCCACCTGAGTCAATCCATTGTCCTCACTGCTCTTAACGCCGAGCACTATGCGGCTGAAAAGGAGGAGAAATACCAGATAATGCTTAACAGGGCAGAGAGGCTGAGAAAGGTACTGGCAAACGAAAAATACCGGGATGCATGGGACGTGTATCCCTTTAACTCGGGCTACTTTATGTGTCTGAGGTTAAAAGCCGTGGATGCGGAACAGCTGCGCGTACACCTCCTCGACAGGTACGGAGTGGGGGTCATCTCGCTCGGCAGCACGGACATCAGGGTGGCCTTCTCCTGTGTGGAGGAGGAAGATATAGAGGAGCTCTTCAATCTGATCTATCAGGGAGTACAGGATCTTCAAGGAGCCTAACGTGATTTACTATATTGCGTTGCCCTTCTTTACCCTAACCGGATAGGCCAACTGCCTCGAGAATCACAGTCTTGTTGCTTGAAAACAATGGTTTTTTACGCTCCCCGGTAGAGACGCTACCTAGAAAAGAGCATGGAGATCGATAGTGCTCTCAGCCTTTATTGAACATATCAAACAGTCAGATGAGGTTGGCCCTCAGATCGTCTACCACCGTTACCTTCCCCGCCAGGAACCGCGCTACGGCACATGCCGTCTTATTTCTTCCCGCGCCGAGCAGCTCCTTGAGGGAACCGGCATCTCGAAACTCTACACGCATCAACTAGAGGCAATCAGAAAGGTGCTCGAGGGAACGGACATACTCGTAGCTACCCCTACTGCGAGCGGCAAGAGCCTTATATACAACATTCCCGTTATCGAGACGATGCTCCACAACCCCCAAACCCGGGCTCTCTATATATTCCCGCTCAAGGCCTTGGAACAGGATCAGCTCAAAAACCTCCTTGTTCTCATATCCAAAGCGGCAGGGCATAAGATCGGCGCAAGCGTCTATGATGGAGACACCTCGACCTGGGCCCGGAAAAAGATAAAGGAGAAGATCCCGAATATCATTTTCACCAATCCAGATATGCTCCATAGGGCAATGCTGGCCTATCACGAGGGATGGGCCGATTTCTTCTCCAACCTGAAGTTCGTGATTATCGATGAGGTCCACACCTACCGGGGGATCTTCGGCTCTCATCTCGCCCAGATACTGAGAAGGCTTCGACGGCTCTGCCTTCTCTACCACACCAGTCCTCAGTTCATCCTCTCATCAGCAACGATCCAGAACCCTCATGAATTTGGTGCAAATTTGATCGGCAGAGACGTGGAGGTGATCTCCCAAAGCGGAGCTCCCAAAACAGGCCGGCATTTCCTGTTCCTCAATCCCTTATCAAGCACAGCCTTTACGGCCACTCAGATCTTTATCAAATGTCTGAAAGCCGGTTTGAGAACCATCACCTTCACCCAATCGAGAAAGCTAACCGAGCTCATCAACATGTGGGCGAAACAGCTCGCCCCTGAATTCAAGGATAAGGTAAGCTCCTATAGGGCCGGGTTTCTGCCCGAGGAACGACGGTTGATAGAGGGCAGACTCGCCAGTGGCGATCTTCTGGGGGTCATATCCACCAGTGCGCTCGAGATGGGCATCGATATAGGGTATCTGGATGTGTGCATCCTGGTCGGATACCCGGGTACCATAATAAACACATGGCAGCGGGGGGGCAGGGTGGGACGTGCGGGAAGGGATTCTCTCGTGGTCTTGATCGCAGACCATGATGCTCTGGATCAGTATTTCATGCAACATCCAGCGCTCTTCTTTGAACAGGCCTTTGAGGCCGCTGTAATCGATCCCGACAACGCCTATGTCATACGCGCCCACCTGCCGTGTGCAGCGGCTGAGAACCCTCTGAGTCTCGATGATACCCACTTCTGGGCCAGGGATCTCGAGGATCATCTTAGTCACCTAGAAGCAAAAGGGGAGCTGAGCAGGACGAGCGAGGGCGCACCGCGGTGGTTTGCAGCCAAGAAACGGCCCCATGTTCAGGTGAACATACGATCTGTTGGTCAGACCTTCACCATATTCAATGGAAGCACAGGCGAGGCGATCGGCACTGTTGACGGCATACGGGCACTGAAGGAGTGCCACCCAGGCGCCATCTACCTTCACAGGGCTAACCAGTACTATGTAGAACGACTGGTTCTGGAGAGAAAGGATGTAATCGTTCAAGAGGCAGACCTCAACTACTTCACAAGGGTCAGATCTGAGAAGGAAACCGAGATTCTCGGCATCAGGAAAAGCCAACCAAAGGGACAATTCGTGGCAAAACTCGGGGATCTCAAGGTAACTGAAACCATAACAGGGTATGAAAAGAGGAGGATACCGGGACAGGAACTCATCGGTGTCTTCCCGCTCGAGCTGCCCCCTCAGACATTTGAGACCGTGGGGCTCTGGGTCGAGATCGACGATATCATAAAGAAGATGGTCGAACGGGAAGGCCATCACTTCATGGGGGGGATTCATGCGGTGGAACACGCGACCATCAGCCTCTTTCCGCTCTTTGCCTTGTGCGACAGGAACGATATCGGCGGCATCTCTTACAGCTTCCATCCCCAGGTGGGGAAAGCCGCCATCTTCTTCTACGACGGATACCCGGGAGGCGTGGGACTTGCCCAGAGAGGCTTTGAGATCATAGTGCAGCTCTTTGAGGCAACCTTGGAGCTTATTAAAGAATGCCCTTGTGAACAGGGCTGCCCCTCCTGTATATATTCCCCACGATGCGGTTCCGGCAACAAACCCTTGGATAAGAAAGGGGCTATTATGGTGCTCGAGGCCCTGACCGGGGTCATATCCTTGACCGATATATCCGCTGTTGAACCTGAACAGCCCCTTCAGATCAAATCTGCGGAACAAGAGCAGGCACCCGGAGATACGGACCAAAGGAGGATCATCTATATTGATCTCGAGACGCAACGCTCAGCGCTCGAGGTCGGCGGCTGGCAAAACGCACACCTTATGATGGTATCGGTGGCCGTGGCCTATGATAGCCTGGAGGACCGCTTCTATGCCTTCACCGAGGATCACCTAG
>CAYPNL010000189.1:0-3864 GCA_964412045.1 uncultured Desulfobacteraceae bacterium | reverse complement strand
AGAGCAAGTGGGACCATACTCACACACAATCATCCCGGGAAAAGCACAGAGCCGTCACGTGAAGATACGATGATTACCAGAAAAATAGCCATAGCCCTCTGCTCTATCGACGTATCCTTCCATGACCACATCATCGTAGGAGACGGCTTTCACAGCATGGCAGACAGCGGGTTTATGGAGACGGTCAAAGAGCAGTTCAACAAGCTCCTGTCAGGATAACCTATACCTGATCAGATGCAACAGGGCCTCTCGCATACATAGGCGAGGGGCCTTTTTCTTTTTTAGAAAGGAGGAACCATCATGCGACTAGCAGGAAGAATTAAGATGGCGTTTTATCCGACGCCGCTGTCAGTACTAGAACGGATAAAGACCTTTATAGTATGTCCTGAAAACCATCCTATCAATGCCCTGGACCCCTGCTGTGGCGAGGGGCTGGCAGTAAAGAATCTCTTCGAGGGCTTTAACTGCACCACCTACGGCATTGAGCTTGACGGTCACCGGGCAGCGGAGGCCAAGGGAAACCTCGACCAGGTACTTTTATGCAGCTACACCGAGGCACGGATCAGCAATGGATGTTTCTCAGTACTGTTTTTGAATCCCCCCTATGACGAGGAGACCTTGAACGATGGCATAACCACCAGCTCAGAGCGGAAGGAGAAGATCTTTTTAAAAGACACCATCAGGTACCTCCAGCCCGGGGGATTGCTTATCTACATCATTCCTCAATCCAGGCTCGATCCCTCCATTGCCAAGATCCTGAGCTACCGCTTCGAGCAATTCAATATCTACCGGTTCCACGGGGAGGAATACCATGCCTTCAAGCAGATTATTGTGTTCGGGGTGAAGAAAAGCAAGCCGGGAATCGATGAGAACAACCGTATGGCCCTTACCAAGCTACGGGACTCGGAGCTCCCTGAAATACCTTTCCTTCACGAGCCGTGCTATAGCCTGCCCCAGGCAGGAACGGTAACCCGGTTCCGATCAACCGTGATTAACATAGATGAGCTTGAGCACGAGGCACCGGCATCTCCCCTGTGGACCAGGCTCAAAGAACTGGCCCGGGGTGATGTTATGAGAAAGGAACGACCTCCCCTGCCCCGACACCAGGGACATATTGCCCTGATGCTGGCTACGGGTTGCCTTGACGGTGTGGTTGGTGAAGGCAATGACCGGCACGTGGTCAAAGGAAGAGTCCACAAGGTGGTGACCAAACACCAGGAGCAGAATGAAAAAGGCTATGAAGAGAGAGAGGTGGACCGCTACCAGGTATCGGTCAAGATCTTGACCGTGGATGGAAAAATCAGGGTTCTGGTGTAAAGGATACCCGTGATACCTCTCTTTTTTTACCGTTCCAGGCCCCACAACCAGCGATCTCTTACCATACAGCAGGAGTTTACCATCCTCATATTCCCACCAGAAGCGTTTTTTTCGGGAATCATCCCCTGAAACACCCACCTGTTCCGGATTTGAAGGCGTCTGGAAAGCTTGACTGGTTCTGGGTGAGACGGGCCGCAAATCGGAGTCACCATCAACCAACACCGTCAAGGCACGGGGTAGGTATGTTCCTTTCTCCCTATCAAAGACCATAAACCATACCAGCACCATATCCAAAGCAAACGAAAGGAGGAATTACCATGATCGAGAGAATATCCATGGATGACTATCAAAAAGGAATAGCCATTACGGCCTATACCGACGGCTACTCCTATGATGAATATAACTCCCTGTATCTTATCTCCATCCTGGGCCATGACAGTGCAGTCAAGGCCATCAGCGCAGGCATCATCTCCCAGAGAGATGTGACCATTGAGCAGGAAGGCACGGGGAGACCATATAGTGCCCTCTATGGTGAGAAATACCGGATCATGAGTGCACGGCTGGATTCAGGGCTCTTGCACCAGATCGTAGCGGTTGATGAGCTGTTCAGCCAGGGATCAAACGGCAGAGGCCTCATCTATATAGGCAGGAACACGGACATCACCACGGTGATCTTCACTACCATCAAAACAAACCTCGGCACACCCCTGCTCCCCGAGTGGAGTGAGTGGCTCATGGGGCAGCTGCGTGAAGAAGCGTCCCTTGAGTTCATGCAGGGCAGTGTCCCGGTAGTACGGCTCACCCTGGGTGAGCAGGAGCTTGATTCGATTATCAGTGAGGGGATCAAGCAGCAGACCATACGATTCTAAGAAAGGAGCGTGATGCATATGATAACTGACCTTGAAAATGTAACCGAGTACTTAAAGACCTATGGCAACCAGCTGGCACAGAAGGTAACGCACCATGCCGAACCCTTATTTACTCCGGGAGATCCCTGGGATGAGAAGATGAATACCCTCCTGAGGGCTCCCTTTGCTGCCCAGGGGGATGTGATCCAGGGACTTACCATGACCCTTCAGGAAAAAAACGCTGCCATGGTGGTAGGGGAGATGGGATCAGGAAAGAGCCTGATCGGGGCCTGTGTGCCGTATCTTTCAGGAAATGGCGGACGGCCCCCCAGGGTGCTCGTACTCTGTCCGGGACACCTGGTCAAGAAATGGAGGAGAGAGATCGTTGAGACCATACCCCATGCCCAGGCCCGGATCATCAGAAGGCTTACCGATGTCCTGGCAATGGATCCTACCGCGGGAAACACGGTCCCTGACTACTACATCATCTCCAAGGATCGGGCCAAGCTGGGCTATGCCTGGAGACCGGCTGTGAACTTTTCACGGCTCAAAGGGGGCTTTGCGTGTCCCACCTGCGGCAGGCTCATCGTGAACACCGACGGTGTGCCTGTGGATAAGGCGTATTTCACGAGGAAGAAGCGCCTCTGTTTATCCTGCAGGTCTCCCCTGTGGCAGGCGGATCATACCAGGGGAAGGCGCTATGCCGTGGCGGAGGATATCAAACAACACCTGAAGGGGTTCTTTGACTTCTTCATCGCCGATGAGGTGCATGAGTTGAAAGGAGGCAGCACAGCACAGGGAAACAGCTTCGGGGCACTGGCCTCTGCAGCAAAAAAGACCATTGCTTTGACCGGTACCCTTCTGGGTGGCTACGGAGATGATATCTTCTACATCCTCTACCGGCTCTCTCCCCGGACCATGAAGCAGGAAGGCATGGAGTACCACAAGATATCGGCATGGATGAGCCGGTACGGGGTCCTGGAGAAGATCACGAGATATAGCGCAGAGGACAACACCTGGTCAAAGGGGAAGAAGACCTCCACCATACTCAAAAGAAAGCCCGGGATTAGTCCTCTGGTATTCAGCAACCACCTGCTGGGGAAGTGTGCCTTTTTACACCTGGCTGATATTGCCTTGAAGCTCCCTGCAATATCAGAGCAGGTGGTGTGTGTGGAGATGGGGCCTGAGCTGGAGGAGGCATACCGGAATCTTGAGCGTTCTCTCTATACGGCCTTGAAAGACGCCCTCACCAGGGGATCGAAGCGGCTGTTAGGTGCCTATCTCAATAACCTCTTGAGCTACCCGGATAAGCCCTTTGATACTCTCCCCATCATTGACCCTGCCACCAGAGATCTGCCTGCTGAAGAACAGAAGATTATAGCTGTACCTTATGAGCTGCCACAAGCAAACTCCTATGCAAAAGAGCAGCAGCTCGTGGCGATTATCACCAAAGAGGTCCGAACCAGGAGGAGGTGTTTTGTCTTTGCCACCTTTACCGGGACCAAAGACCTTACCCCCCGGCTGAAGGAGATCCTTAAACGGGAGGGGATAACAACAGAGATCCTGCGCTCTGTAGTGAAGCCGGAGCTCCGGGAGGAATGGGTGAGCTCACAGGTACGGCAGGGTATTCAGGTCATCATCTCCAACCCCAAGCTGGTGGAAACAGGCCTTGATCTCCTGGATTTTCCTACGCTGATCT
>CAYPNL010000188.1:0-8950 GCA_964412045.1 uncultured Desulfobacteraceae bacterium | reverse complement strand
AACTATATCAATACGATCGACGAGCTTGGAGGGGCAGCAGCCGCTATTGAAAAAGGCTACATCCAGAGGGAGATCCAGGATAGCGCCTATCGCTACCAGAAGGAGATCGAGAGAAACGAGAGGGTGGTAGTCGGCGTGAATAGATTTCAGGTAGAGGAAGAACCGCCAAAGGATCTCCTCAGAGTAGATCCGGCCGTGAGGGTCTCTCAGATCGAGAGGCTGGAAAAGCTCAAATCGGAGCGCAGCAACGAAAAGGTCAAGGATATCTTACGGGATCTCAGGGGCGCTGCAGGGGGAAAAGAAAACCTGATGCCCGTTATTCTTGAAGCAGTAAGAGCCTATGCAACCCTGGGGGAGATCTGTGACGCCCTTCGGGATGTGTTTGGAGAATACCAACCAGTGAGCACCCTTGGAGGTTGACAGAGATGACAAGCGCGAAAAAGATCAGGGTATTGGCCGCGAAGCCCGGCCTCGATGGACATGACAGGGGCATAAAGGTCATTGCCAACGCACTGATGGATGCTGGGATGGAGGTAATCTATACCGGCTTGAGGCAAAGCCCTGAGCAGATTGTGGAGACGGCTATCCAGGAGGATGTAGACGTCATTGCCTTGAGCATTCTTTCAGGTGCCCATGATTTTCTCTTTCCCCGGATCATGGAGTTGTTACAGGATAAGGGTGTCCATGATGTGCTCGTGATCGGGGGAGGCATTATCCCTGATGAGGATATCGCAGAGCTTAAAAAAGTCGGGATTGCCGAGATCTTCGGCCCTGGTACCTATACTGATGATATTATTACCTATATCAGGGAAAACCTAAAGCGCTGAATTAATGCCCCTGCAATAGAAATATAATCAGAGAAGGCTAGAGCCGATGAAATCGAGATTCAGTATATAAAAGGAGGGGCACAATGAAAAAGAGATTCCTGGGGCTATTATTCATTTTGGCAGTGCTTTTGATACCCGCATCATCATCTGCCTTTGAGGTTGGGGCACGAGGTTACTACTGGTTCCCCTCCCTTGATGGCAACGTAGAAGTCGACAAAGCTCGTATTGTCGGGACATCGATTGATTTTGAGAAAGATCTTGGAATTGACGATGAAAGCTATCCAACGATAGAGGCCTTTATCCAGGCTGACAAGCATCACTTCTCCGTGGCGTATACAAGCATTGAGTATTCGGGCACAAAAACACTCACAAGGTCAATTGTGTTCGATGGAAAGACCTACAGCGCCAGTGACCTCGTGAATTCATTAATTGAATACCGCCAGGTCGATTTTGCCTACCAATACGATTTTTTAAACCTTGAAAATATTCTGGCAGGATTTTCTCTCGGCGGTGTTTTTCAGGTTACATATTTAGATGGGAAGGTAGGCCTCAAGACCACAGGAATTGATGAAAAAGAGGAATTTGCCCTTCCTATTCCCATGATCGGCCTCAATCTTCATGTTGGCTTGCTAGCTGATATACTCGAGGGACGGATGAGAGGAACGGCTATTGGCTATAGCGGGAACATGATATATGAACTTGCAGGTGATGTTTCTTATACGCCCTTCCCTTTTCTCGATATTCACGGAGGCTATAAAATATTTGTCATCGATATTGATGAGGATGATATCGTTCTCGATTATGGCCTATCGGGTCCGTATATCGCCCTTACTTTCAGTTTCTAAAAGGGCAGGTTGGAGGCACTGGAGCGGGGATTTTTGATCCAGGTGCTTACGGGAAACGATTGGAATCGCCTGGCAGCACCACAGGAGCTGCGCATAGGCAGGCAGACCCTGTGGTGCAGGATCAAACGGCTCAACATCCAACTCCCCAAAAAAGACGGCAGATTCTCCCGGTCAAAGGCCGACCGGAACAACGGGATCAACTGGTCCGCCCCGCCAAATTTCCTTTCCACCATTTCCCCATGTAAATCGAAATCTTGCTGCTTTGAAAACTCTAATTCCCTCATGATATGATTACAATAGGCAAGTATGTTATCAATAGAACAAGATGTGATTATGGCTAAGCTCTGATTCGGCAGACAGATCACAGGGTTTTGAGGGAGCTGATATCCTGTGTGTTCGGATAGGTATCAACACAAAGTTGAAAAGATTGTCGATCTGCTCAAGAAGGGAATCCAACATATTTTGATTTTGTTTGACACAAGAATTGAATGAACATGTGCGGCTGGCCTTTGGGTTTCACATCTTTTCAGCTAAATATTCAGGACGGTTTTCATGGGAATCAAACGGGCTTTTTATACGGCATCTTTGCCTAACCGGCAATGAGGCATTTCCTCGCTTCGTCCCAGTGACCCCTTTTAACCCAATTATACTTCTCGAAAAAGAGCTTATCGCTTAAGTAGTACCTCCCCGTCTCCCTTCGCTTCAGGAATTTCTCAAACTGCCCGGGGCCGCCGTTATAGAGGGCGTAGACAAGCCTTGCCAAAAAATCCTCACCAACCGCTAACCCTGCTTTGTCCAGACTCCTAAGGGCATACCTGCGAAGATAGAGTTCCAAGATTTCGCAACCCGCCATGACATTATATTCGGTGTCCCATTGCAAATGTCTGGGTTCGTACATACCACGCCAAACACGCTCGTTGATCTGCATAAGCCCCACGGAAGTCCCGTTGTATGAAAGAACGTAGGTTATTTTTTCCTGTTTCACCTGGAATTGCCTGAAGCAACTTTCCTGCCACGCTGTGGAGGCCACAAGAACCCGAAAGAAATCCTTCTTGTCCAACTCTAAGCGCTTGCTCTTTGTCGACACCTTGTCCGAGGATTCTCGGAGCAGGGTTCTCAGACGTTCCAGGTATTCTGACCTCTTGCTCTTCCAGTAGAGCCACGGTCTGATCTGATCCAATTCCTTGTTCCAATTTGTATTCTCCGCCCATGCCAGAGACAGCTGTCTAAACCATCCAAGCGTTCCTTTGAGATCACCTGTTTCCGGCTCCTTCGTGGGCAGCTCCTGCACATCGAAAGCCGGACCCTCGGACTCTGGAGGTGGGCCAAGACCCAGGACCTCCCTCAACTGCAGGTTTACATCGGGCCTATATTCTAGGGTGATCTCCCCTTCCACAACCAGCCGCGCGAGACGAATGAGCCCGTTTCGGCTGATCTCAATACCCAGGGTTGGACCGATCTTGTCAAGTGCGGTCAATGCATCTGAGGCTGTGAAAAACGCAAGATATCCCAACAGGGACTGGGAGAGATCGTCCCCAAAGTGGTTTCTGAATACCGGGGACATGTTCTGCCATGCTAAGATGAACTGTTCGCGCACAAAGTCCCTGTCGATATCAACTCCCAGTGACTTCTCAAAAAATTGATGCCGAGTCTCCAATAGTGTTTCGAGCAGAATCCGACGATCTTCCTCAGACAGCGGCTCCTTTGCTAGGGAGGTGATGATAAGAACCAAATAGGCATCCCAGACTTCCCACGTTTCGATGAACTTCCTCCATTCCTCGCGGGAGATTTCTAACTCTTCCTCTTGTTCCGGAGCTAACTCCACTTCTGTGAAAATCTCTATTCGCAGGGACCGAGGCGTGACCCGGACTTGGCCGGGTCTCATGCTCTCCATCATTATCTCAGCACGTGCTTGTTGATCCTGCGGGAACAAGGGTTTTAGAAAAGATTTCATCTCTGTTATAGGCGGGGCCAGATCGATCTTGATGCCTTCTATGTATCCATAGACCGTGGATTTCACCAAGTTCCACACCATGCCGGCAAGACCTGCCGATTCCCTCTCGTTGTTGAGAAGAGTAGAATTCACATTTTTGAAGGAAAGAGACCATTGCTTATCGATGATGGGATGTTGGATAAAAATAAGATACCCTTCCCATTCTATAGGCATCACACAACTCCCGAAGACGACTATGCCGGCTTTCACCTTTACCTTGGTTTCAAATTCAATGAAGCCCTCTTTCTCCTTCACCCGAGGCCCTGAGATCACCACCCTCCTGCACCCTTTCTCTTCGTCCAGCAGCACCGCAGAGGTATCCGGATCATGGTAAGCTGCCTGTATAATTAGGCTTTGGAGCATTGGGTAGTCGAGGGACATCGGCAGGGAAATGCTCTCGATCGAGCCGGTAGCCGGAAGCGGCAGATGGACAAGTCCAAGGAGCATCAAAGTAAAAAGAAAACCCTTATGCATGGTACCCTTCGCAACCCCATTCAAACCTGTTTATCTCAGGGTGATCGGCATTCCCGCCGTGACTCAAACGTTCCTTTGAATAAAGCATTGTACCTACTCCCCTAAAAGAGGGTGAAATCAGTTTATCCATTCAAGAACACCTCCATTTTATATGTCCAAAGGATAGTGGATACATAAAAGGGAAAATTGCTCCTGCCAAGTTAGAGGTGAGATGAACAATTTCCCAATTGTATAAGTATATATGAAAATAGCTTATAATACAGCCCAAATCAAACAAGCATCTGCGATGAAAATACTGCAGGACGCATAGGTCGAACAAAAAATCCCCGGAGACCTCATGTTGGTGCTAAGCGGTTGGAAGAGTTTTGGAGTCCGAAAAAATGAGAGAGGAATTTCCTTAGGGATGGACCGATACTTAACATTCCAGGCTAGCTCTAACATTGATAGGTTCGTAAAAACTCTCAACAACATGTCATTTCGACCTGCCCGCCGAACAGCAGGCGGGGCGAAGGGAGAAATCCGATGCTAAGAATCGTCCCGAGAAAAGCGAGGGATATCAATGAGTAATGCAAAGAGATCCTTCGCTTTGCTCAGGATGACTTGTTGTCACAAGTCAGATTTCTCCTTACAGTACCGTAAAACGTTGGTTCCAAAACAACGTACGAATTTGGGAAAAGGGTGCTCTCGCGTTGAACAAGCTTCACGTCCCTTGAGGCACACCATGAAAGCCTTTTTTAGCGTCAAGGATAATGCCTTGTTTGAAATCTGCTCCCAGCAGCCGGAGATAGGTGAGATGAGTAGGCAGACAGATCACAGGGTTTTGAGGGGGAGGATATCCTGAGAGTTCGGATGGATACCTCAGGTTTTAGGTCTGGAAAGTAAAGCCGCGCTCTATAGCAGATATACGAACTTTGGATCTTGTTTATTTTAAACCCAAATAAACATAATACTCAGAGGTGAGTAATTGTATATGTCATCTTGTATTAATCAATTTGATCGAAAAAAAATGGGAGAATACCTACCTCAATATGGGTGAGGGTGATTCTTTATGACTCTGATATCATACCTTTTCAATTGAAGAGAGCGTAGTAAAGAGAGGATCGGATAACCTCCCATCACCCATTTTCAAACTGACACATCCAATAGTGTCTGGGTCAGGAATTGTTGTTAAAATCCATTTACTAAATGAGAGACTATGATCGAATTCCCTCAATCACGGAGACACTCTCTTGAGTAGGAATAACACGAGAGAGCGTAAACCCTGATGAGTCAAATAGATATCTGAACTCCCCTTCCGTCCTCTCACGACCGCCGCCCATAACGAACACCTCCAGATCCAGAAGCTTGGCAATTGAAAATTCATTTCCGGGAGGAATCAGACTCTCCACGACCAAAAGCGTTGTACCGGGTTTCATTGCCGTGTGGCAATTCTTTAAAATCCTCTGGCACTTACTATCATTCCAGTCATGGAGGATATGCGACATGAGGTACGCATCACTTCCAGGGGGAATCCCTTCAAAAAAATCACACGCAACCACCTGGCAGCGTGCATCGAGACCCCTGGTGCGGATGAATCCTTCTGCACCTTTCACAACAACCGGAACCTCGGCAATAACACCTTTCATCACCGGATAGGCCTCTAGAATCTCTGCCATCAGGGCGCCATGACCACCGCCCACATCGGTGAGTGTGGTTATCCCGGACAAATCATAGGCATCGATAATTGCCCGGTGAGCGGTCACCGCCTTGACGGCATTCGCCTCGTGATATAGTTCTGCGGCGTGAGGGTGTTCCTCAAGCCAATCAAAGATCGGCATCCCGTAGGCCTTGTCAAAGCCCACCCTCCCTGTTCTCACACTATAAAGCAAGTGGCCCCAGGCCCTATCATGCCAGTCCGAATTGAACATCAAGGCAATGGATCTCATCGCCCCCCTTTTAAGGCACTCGGCCATGGGAGTGAGCTCAAAGCACCTCTCCCCTCTCTCAGAGAAGATGCCGACACTCGCCAGAGCCCTCATCACTCGGTAAAGCGAGGGCGCATGTGTCTTGCTCATGTACGCGAGTTCATCGATGCTCTTCGGGCCATCGGCTACCATGTCCGCGATTCCAAGTTTGGCTACCACATGAATAGGCTTGCTGATCCACTTACCCAGAATGAACTGCATCATCTGTACCTGTGGTGGTACGTGTGTCGGTATCATGTTCCTCTCCTTCCTTTTTGATCTTAATAGTGTTGGGGTTCTGTTTGACAAGGTATGGCAATAAACTGGAAGAATTGATGAAAATGCAGAAAGCTGTGGACGAATACTTTATTGAACGTCAACTAGTGAGCTTATGTGGGTGAGGGCTTGCTTTCGATGCTATTTATGTATCTATCCTTGGGATTGGAGTCAAGTGATTTTTTTCCCGCAGCTATAGAATCTGAGAGATCTATTTCGCCGAAACGCAGATTACGTGCCATCCTCACAGATGCTCACAATGTTGTCCCTCTTTCATATATCATCTGGATAGCTCATGCATTCAACGTTGTTGACTCTTTACTAATAGCAGAGTGCTGGCAATGAGAGCCAAACGCGATGGGGCAGACATACCAAAGGGTTTTGAGGGGGAGGATATTCTGTGGGTTTGGGTAGAGATCACAGGTCTTAGGGATGAAAGGGAAGCCGCTTTATAGCAAATATACCAACCCTTCAAATTCGATATTGCGTATCGTAGTCTTTACTTTTGAGTGGCGTTGAAAACCATAGCTTACTAAAAGTATCATTGATTGGGAATCTCTGAGAAAAAAGCAAGGCCGGTATTACCCTCGACCTGCTTCTGAGACAATGTCTCAATTTAAAAATTCACAACAGCATCCTGTTATCGCTAAAATTCAATCGTGGATCGTGGATTCGGATCCGATTAATATATTCCTCTTCTCTTTTTTTTAATACCAATCTGCTATCCATTATATAACCGCATTAAAATATATTTTTGTTGACTTCGGCCGATTCATTTGTATTATCATTATTAAAAATGGCTTAGTGTTTAACCATATTCTGAGGGGGAACGATGAAAACAACGAGCCTCAAGTGTTGCTATAATGCCTCCATGGGTCTTATCGGTGATTCATGGAGGTTTTGTATTGAAAGGCACAATTGGGCTCAGCCGGAGGCGGTCTTGTGGTCAGGCGACGCTCTAAGCACTTTACCTAATTGCTAAATCTCAATTTTATTCTTACCTGTGAACCGGTTACCATTCATCCGGAGTGGTTGCCGCAAGCAGCTACTTCATCTCACGCCCTTGTTCTTTCGTTCACTTCCCTACTTCAATTGACTCCAGGATAGAGCAATCCCTCACAGAGCATCTGTTAGCCTCAAGCGCAACTTGCGGCAACCCTCATGTGGTTAAAAACCACTGCCTTGTTGAAACATAGGACGATCAAGGGGGCAAGAGTATGGAGAACAGATAGATCTCTTTACATGCTCCCGACAGAGCATTGATTGTTCGGCTGCCTTTCCCATGAGATCCTTCATTAGAATCGGATAAAGCCATAGTGACGTATAAGGTTTCAAGCATGAAAAAGAGAGTCAATGGTCCCTTCTTTTTTGAAAATTGACATATGTTTTTAAAAACAGCAGCGTTGCGTTTTATCCAGGAAAGGGAGGCCCGAGATGAGATTGAGAAGGATAAGTACAACCATATTATAATTTTTGCAAATATCACCTGCATCATTTTATTCAGCGGGGAGAAGACAGCTTACCTTGAGGGCATGAGGATATAGTGGCTGTTATATAAAGATTGCGCGCATGCCTTGATAACCCTGCGTTCGGAAAGGAGATCTATACGGAAAATGCCATAGTAAATTGCCAAGATACCGTGACAGGAGGGGATGAGAGCAGGAACAGGTTTTTCTAAAAACAAAAAGCACCTCCCTGCCACTCTAAGGAGCATATTATGAAAAGAATAATTTCAATTTTTGACATAGCTTTACTCACTGTTTTATTATCAGTTTCTTTACTTTCTTGCGGTGGTGGAGATGGTGGCAACGGAAGTACGCCTGCAGATAACACACCGCCCACTGTAACTGCTACGAGCCCTGCGAAGGATGCAACTGGTGTGGCAGTCGACAGCGCTATAACTGCCGCATTTAGCGAAAAGATGGATGCCCAGACTATCTCCATCTCGACATTTAAGTTAACTACAGGCGGTACTGAGATTTCAGGAAGTGTAAGCTACACAGGTACTGCCGCCACCTTTACACCTTTAAGCAACCTCTCATATTCAACCAGCTATACAGCCACAGTGACCACCGGGGCAAAAGACATAGCAGGCAATGCCCTTGAGGCTGACTACATCTGGTCATTTGACACAAATGTGAGCGGGTTTTCATCAGATCCTATGGATGTAATTCCGACCACGCAGGTAGAAGAATCCACTCCTGAGAGGTTTTCCGCAACCATAGAGATTCCTGGCATAGCAGGGAATCCCATCGTGGTTGAGGGCGATACCTATTATAAGATCAGTATCTCAGGCGCTGGCTTTACCGGTGAGGTTGGAAAGCCTGAAATTCCCTTTATCCTTATGCATCTTTTGCTTCCTGAAGATAAGGAAACAGGGAAACCGCTGGAGCCTGACGTGCAGGTCACTCCTTCAGCAATGGCAACCATTAAAGATGTATCTGTCTATCCTGCTCAGCCTCCCATGGCTGATCGGCCGGTGGAAGAAGTGTTGGATATCCCTTCTCCTGAATTTGAAAAAGATGAGGCCACTTACGCTCAGACAGCGCCCTATCCCCAGAAAATCTATGAAACCGAGGTGAGCCAGGTAGG
>CAYPNL010000187.1:0-5148 GCA_964412045.1 uncultured Desulfobacteraceae bacterium | reverse complement strand
TCGGCAAGACAGAGGATAAGCTCGGCTTTCGAGCGAGCAATACTGCTGAGGTCATCCTTGAGGACGTGAGGGTTTCAAAGGAAAACAGGCTCGGAGAAGAAGGGGAGGGGTTTCTCATTGCCATGAAGGATTTTGACATGTCCAGGCCGTCGATTGCAGCCCTTGCCCTGGGCATAGCTGAGGCGGCCCTTGAATACTCCATTGAGTATACACTCCAAAGGGAAACCTTTGGCAAGCCGCTGTTCCGGCATCAAGCCATAAGCTTTATGCTGGCAGATGCAGCCACACAGATAGAGGCTGGCAGGGGACTCATGGTGGAGGCTGCCAGAGAGCATGATAGGGGTAAGGCGAATATAAAGCTGGCATCTATGTCCAAGTGCTTCTGTAGCGATATGGCCATGAAGATCACCACGGATGCCGTGCAGATATTCGGGGGCTACGGGTATACCAAGGATTACCCGGTGGAGCGGCTCTTCCGAGATGCGAAGCTCACTCAGATCTTTGAAGGGACTAATCAGATACAACGGCTTGTGATTGCCAGGGAAATGATCAAAGAGAGAACATAACGAGTCGCAGTTGAAGCAAAGAGGCCATGAAAAGTGGTGAAGATATTCTTGGGTATTTACCCCTACCAGTGATAGGTGCACTATACTATACAAAACCATGCCCACACATTCATAGGTGTGGTTTTATTCTTTTTGAGCAAAGTACCTCATTGAATCCATCGGGTAAAATAGATAAATCTTGTTGACATGAAGCTCAATCCTGATATAGTTACAATATAGCTACGTAAATCCTGAAAATGAGAGGAGGGAAAAGGTGAGGCTTAAGGATAAGGTGGCACTGGTAACAGGGAGCAGCCGTGGTGTGGGAAGGGCCATAGCGCTGGCCTACGCAAAAGAAGGTGCCAGTGTGGTGGTGAATTATTCATCTAACAAGCAGGCAGGTGAAGAGGTAGTCAAAGAAATACGGGATGGAGGAGGTAAGGCGATCCTGGTGAAGGCAGATGTAGCCGATGCAGCTGAAGCACAGGAGTTGGTAGCGCAGAGCATTGAGGAGTTCGGCGATCTGGATATCCTCGTCAATAATGCAGGCTTCGGCAGGCCTGCTATGCTGCTCAAAATGACCGAGGAACAGTGGGACAGGGTAGTCGATATCCATCTCAAGGGGGCATTTCTTTGTACACAATCCGCTGCGAGGCACATGACGGAGAAGAACAAAGGCAAGATCATCAACGTAACATCGGTGGCGGGCATTGTGGGGACCGTGGGCCAGATAAATTATGCCTCTGCCAAGGGAGGACTGCTGAGCTTCACCAAGTCGGCAGCGAGAGAGCTGGCGAGGTACAATATATGCGTGAATGTGATCTGTCTCGGCATTGTGAGCACTGATATGACGGAGAAGATTAGGACGGATGAAAAGCTCAAGGAGATCTATATGAATAGGATCCTGCTAAAGCGATTCGCAGAACCTGAGGACATTGCCCCGGCATTCATATTCCTCGGCTCGGACGAGGCAAGCTATATCACAGGCCAGCTTTTTTGCGTTGATGGCGGTTACGGGATGATATGACAGCGTATTGTGTTGATTGAGTTTTTTGGTTTACAGGGTGTAGCATCAACAAACTCAAAGGACCAACAGAGTCAAGAAATTATATAGAGAGGAGCGAGAAAATGGCAAACATACCGGACAAGATACAGACATGGCAGATGGTTCAGCCCACAGCAAGAGATAAGGAAACAGGGGAGGTCATCCCAGGAAAACTAGAGAAAACCGAGATACCTGTGCCCGAGCTCAAGCCAGGGGATGTGCTGGTGGAGGTAGCTGGATGTGGTGTGTGCCACACTGATCTGGGATACTTTTATGACGGTGTGCCGACTGTTTCGAAGCCGCCCTTAACATTAGGCCACGAGATTTCGGGAACCGTTGTGGCCGGTGATGAGGCCTGGATAGGGAAAGAGGTTATTATCCCCGCAGTGATGCCCTGTCGAAAGTGCTATCTCTGCAAGACAGGAAGGGGGAACCGGTGTCTCAACCAGCTTATGCCGGGTAACAGCCTTGGGCTTTACGGTGGGTTCTCTAGCCATATACCGGTGCCCGGCATCGACCTCTGTGAGGTGAAAGACAGAGGTGAGATTCCACTATCACACTTTGCAGTGGTAGCAGATGCAGCCACTACACCGTATCAGGCAGCGGTGAGGGCTGATATCAAGCCAGGAGATAACGTAGTGGTAATCGGGATCACAGGAGGGGTTGGCCAATATGTGGGGCAGGAGCTCAAGGCCCTTGGTGCGAAAACGGTGATCGGTATTGCGAGGAACCCGGAAAAGCTCAAAAGGGCGCTGTCCTATGGCGCAGACTTCGTGATCAGCTCTGCCGGAAAAGAGGTGGCGGATGTGGTCAAGGAGTTTCGTGGCATCTCAAAGCAGCAAGGGCTGCCGAACTATGGCTGGAAGATATTCGAGGTAACCGGGGCAAAATCGGGCCAAGAGATTGCACTCAGTTTGCTTGGCTTCACAGGAAAATTGATAGTCGTCGGGTTCGGGATGCAAAAGGTGGAGTATGCCATTGGTAGGCTCATGGCCTTTGATGCGGAGATCATAGGTACCTGGGGCTGTTTGCCTGAATACTATCCAGCTGTCCTGGATATGGTCTTGAGCGGAAAGATCAACATGGAGGAATTTGTGGAAACTCGCCCCATGAGCACAATAGCTGAAACCTTTGCAGAGAACCACAAGACGCCCCCAATGAAGAGGATAGTGCTGGAGCCCGATTTTTAAGTCTAAACAATACTAACACATAACCATAACAAAGGAGGAAGATCATGGCATTAGATTGGATACCAAGAGCACCAAAGGACCAAAAAATTGATCACCAGATGTACGATGAAAAATATCTTCACAAAACAGAACCGCCCAGAGTGCTCTATGAGAAGAGACCGCTTGTGGATCCTCAGGGCAATCAGGTTCCTGATCTCTATGTTGCATGGGTCACGCTTGACAATGAAAAACAGTATAATTCTTATACCGGTGAGATGCTCCATGCCGCAGCCGCCGCCTTCGACAAAGGTTCACATGATCCCAGCGTTGTTTGTGTGATCTTGACCGGAGCAGGCACACGGGCGTTTTGTACCGGAGGAAATGTGCCGGAGTATAGTGAATACTATGTGATGCGACCCTTGGATTGTCAGGAATATATGTCCATATACTGGAGGGCATTTGACGCGGTCTGGACTTCAACCAAGCCCTTTATCCGCTGCTGCAACGGCATGAGTATTGGTGGTGGTGAGGAAATCGGCGGTGTCTGTGACCTTACGATAGCGTCGGACTGTGCTACCTTCGGGCAGGTTGGCCCTCTGCATGGCTCCACTGCCATGGGAGGAGCCTGCCAGTTCAAGCCCATAGAGATGACCATGCAGGATGCTATGTGGAATGCGGTTTCCTGTGAGCAATGGAGCGCTTACAAGATGATGCGGAAGAATTATGTGCACAAGGTTGTTCCAGTGCTCAAGAAGGGCGATAAGTTCATTCGAAATCCTGCGGTTATAACCGATACGTGGGTTGAGGACGGCGAGATTGTTTACGGCGAATTCAAGGGTGGAGAGGAAGCGAAAGAGGCCAAGGCTATGCTCAAAGAGCTGCCGAGAGATCGTTCGCTCCTGGATAAGGCATGCATGGATGTAGCATGGACCTTTGCCAACCTCTTTCCGCAGCAGGTTGCCATGTCCTATCAAATGATTCGGGCAACGAAGAAGGTTGCCTGGGAGAGAACCAAGGCGGAAGCCATCATGTGGTGGGCGGCAAATGCGTCGGCTTACGGTGAGTTTGATATGGGTATGAGTGCCTTTAATACCAAGAGAATAACCGGGACTACGGATGTTGATATCATCAAGATGAGGCAGATGATCGCACAAGGCCACCCCTTTGATGAGGAAATGTTTGAGGCAGTTCTCGGTAAGCCACAAAAATAAAACGAGACGCTAAAAGGAAAAAAGAGAGATAAAAAAATCCGGGGGGAAACCCCTGGATTTTTTTTCTACAAACAAAGCAACATTTTGATTTCGGATGAACCTGTAAATATACGGTTGATTTGGCATGGGATTTTAAGTATACAAATAATGATTATCTAAGACAAAGAGAGAAGGAATCTCTCGTAAGAAATCAGGAACAGTAAACTGCCGCACTTTTTAACATAGTAGGCGTTCGGAAAGGAGAAGGGTATGAAACACATTAATGCTCGCCTTGAAGGAGGTCTCGGAACGATTACACTGAAGAGGCCGCCGGTGAATGTTCTCAATATCGAAATGATGGACGAAATCGATGATACGCTCGAGGATTGGCTAGAGAACAGGGGCCTTAAGGTCGTTCTTTTTGATGCAGATGGAAAGTGCTTTTCAGCGGGTGTGGATGTTGGCGAACATACAGGAGATCTTGCACCGAAGATGATCGAGAGCTTCCATGGCATGTTTCGATTGATGGATAGATTAGGAGCAGTGACAGTGTCCTCTGTGTATGGGTCATGCCTTGGTGGCGGATGTGAACTGGCGATCTTCTGCGACCTGGTGATCGCAGATGAAAGCGCGAAATTCGGCCAGCCGGAGATCCAGGTGGGCGTTCTTCCGCCCATTGCTGCCCAGATAATGCCTCGGATTATCGGGAGAAAGGCAGCAATGGATTTGATTCTATCAGGGCGCATCATATCCGCTCAGGAGGCGCATAGCATGGGTCTTATCAACAAGGTAGTCGCAAAGGGAGACCTGGCTCGTGAAACGCAGGATTTCCTTAAGCCCTATCTATCGCTGAGCGCCGAGGTGTTGAGGATCACCAAAAAGACGGTTAAGGCCGGACTCATGGATGACCTTGAGCCGTCTCTCAAGGCAATTGAGGATATCTATCTCAATGAATTGATGAAAACTAACGATGCCCAAGAAGGGCTGAAGGCGTTTCTGGAGAAGAGGAGCCCTGAGTGGAAGAACCGCTGAATCCCGCAGGACTGGAAAGATCGTAACAATTTAGCCCTTTGAAAATACCTGGTGCATGGGCATGGAGGTGTCTTTTTTCCCATCATACCCCAATAAAGACGAGTCGGGGGGCCGCTTCAAACGAGCGCACACCGACAAAGACCCTAGAAGACAATGACCAGGTGCTT
>CAYPNL010000186.1:0-11944 GCA_964412045.1 uncultured Desulfobacteraceae bacterium | reverse complement strand
TTGAGCATCGAGGCAACCATCTCGGACTGAGAGTTGATAATGAGATCGATGTTGAGGAAATCCTGTTTGAAGATCTCGGTGTGCTTCATGTAGTCGGGGTTTTTCACGCGGGCTATCTTAGTGATGAAATCGGTAAGATACTGGGCGTAGAAACAGACGATCAGGTTCGCCTCATCGTTGTCGGTGGCTGCTACGATGATGTTGCTCTCCTTGATGCCGGCCTCCAGTAAGATGGATGGATTGGTGCCGGAGCCCTCAATGGCTTGCACATCGAGGGCATTCTGAATGGAGCGGATTTTCACCGGATCCTTTTCGATGACAACCACATCGTGATTTTCCTCAGAGAGCCTCTGGGCAATATTAAATCCAACGTCTCCGGCGCCGATGATGATAATCTTCATCTCTGCTCTACCCTTTTTATAACACCCTGACATGCCCGCCCGATGGTACCCTGGAGGGCTATGGTGATTTGTAGAAGAGCTATGGGGAAAAGTCAATACATAATAGGGTTGGGTGTCCCGGGAAGATGCGCTCGGATGTGCTTGGATGCTCTGGTTCCGGCAATGAGAAAGGCAGGTTCCTGTTCCGTTCGGGCGTGTCCAGAGGAGGCAGTGAGAGCGGTGAAGGATTAAAACAGCCTTTTTTGTTTGAGGTTGTTTTTTGCCTTACTCTGAAAGCCGAAATGCCGGTAGGCCAGGCTGGTGGCCACTCTGCCTTTGGGTGTTCGGTTGATGTAGCCGCTTTGAATAAGAAACGGCTCGTACACCTCTTCAAGGGTGTCTTTTTCCTCGCACAGGGCGGCTGACAGTGCATCTACCCCTATCGGCCCCCCTTCGAACTTTTCGATAATGGTGAGCATAATCTGCCTATCCATCTTGTCAAGGCCTTGGTCATCGACCTCGAGTATATCGAGTGCCTTTGCCGCAACGGAACGGGTGATGACCCCTTGGGCCTTGATCTGGGCATAATCCCTCACCCTCTTGAGCAACCGATTCGCCACCCTCGGAGTGCCCCTGGACCTCTTTGCAATCTCAAGCGCCCCTTCTCTGTCCAACTCGGTGCGGAGGTAATCTGCGGAACGAGACACGATTTCCCTGAGTTCCTCAGGCTTATAGAAATCCATGCGCAGAATCACGCCGAACCGGTCACGAAGGGGAGGGGTGAGCAGCCCTGTTCTCGTGGTGGCGCCGATGAGGGTGAAGGGGGGGATGGAGAGCCTGACGGTCTTTGCTGACGGGCCTTGTCCGATAATGATATCGAGCTTGAAATCCTCAAGTGCGGGGTAGAGCACCTCCTCCACCACGTGGTTCAGCCTGTGTATCTCATCGATAAACAGGACGTCCCTTGGTTCCAGAGAGGTGAGGATGGCAGCGAGGTCGCCTGCACGCTCCAGCACAGGCCCGGAGGTCATTTTTATGTGGACACCGAGTTCGTTGGCTATGATATGGGCGAGGGTTGTCTTTCCAAGGCCCGGGCTCCCGTGAAAAAGGACGTGGTCCAAGGCCTCAGCGCGTCCTTTAGCTGCCTCTATAAAGATCCTGAGGTTTCTCTTGAGATCCTGTTGCCCGATGAAGGCATCCAAGCTCGTCGGCCTGAGGCTGACTTCAAGAGAGCCGTCATCAGCCTTGGGCGTCGGGTCTGTGATCCTGTCTTCCATAGTCGTTAACGCTCTGTGGTCATTTGTGTAGTTCAGCTACCGTACTCGATCTTTTTCCTCTTTCCGGCACACTCATCTCGCCCTTTCTATGGTCATTATGCCAGGTTTCGCAGTGCCTCCTTGAGCAGCATCTCGATATTCATCTCGTGACCGTTACGGAGCGCTGCCTCGATGGCCTTCTTTGCGGCCTTGCTTGGGTAGCCGAGATTGATAAGGGCCGATAGGGCATCCTCGTAGATCTCCCTATCTCGTATCTCCAGCTTCGCCTCAGGCGTTACCTCGATTCCTTCGGCGATTTTCGATGCCTTCTCTTTTAACTCCAGGATTATCCTCTGGGATGTTTTCTTTCCCACGCCCGGAATGCTCGAGATTTTATCGGAGTCCTCCCTCACGATAGCGTTGAGAAGCTCCTCAAACCCCATTCCGGAAAGTATGTTGAGCGCAACCTTTGGGCCGATGCCCGATACGGAGATCAGGAGCAAAAAGACCTGCTTCTCCGTTTCCGTTTGAAAGCCGAACAGTTGAAGGATGTCCTCACGCACATGGGTGTAAACATACAGGCTTACTGTCTTGGTTTCATCGGGGAGTTGGTAGAATGTGGATAAGGGGATGAAGATCTGGTAACCGATCCCGTGGATATCCACTACCACCGATTGAGGATTTTTGCTGAAAATGGTCCCTCTTACGTATGCTATCATTGGCCTCCGCTCCTACTCGATCCTAAACCAGTTGTGGTGACAGATGGCAACGGCCAAGGCATCAGAGGCATCGAGGGAAAGCGGGATCTCGATCTGAAGGATAACCTTGACCATAGACCGTACCTGTTCCTTTGTTGCCCTGCCGTAGCCGACCACCGATTGCTTAATCTGCAAGGGGGTGTATTCAAAGACCGTGAGGTTGTTTTGAACCGCTGCCACCAGCGCAGCCCCCCTTACATGGCCGATCTTTAATGCGCTCTTCACGTTTTTCGCGAAGAAAATATCCTCGATGGACATTTCATCGGGCTGGTGTTCATCAATGATGTGGACAAGGGCTTGAAAGATATGGTGGATCCTCCTGGTGAAGGGCAATGAGGACGGAGGCGAGATCTTCCCTCCTCCCACATATATCAGCCTCTGGCGTTGCTTTTCAACGAGGCCGTAGCCAGTGCTGAGAGAGCCGGGATCTACCCCAAGGACAAGCATTAGCTTAAAGACTCCATCACCTCGTCGGGAATATCGAAGTTGGCGTAAACGTGGTTCACGTCATCGTTATCCTCAAGGGCTTCCATGAGGGTTAACATCTGCTGCGCATGTTTGTCGCCAAGCTTAACGGTTGACTTGGGGATCATGGTTAGCTCTGCCAGGCTATAGGGAAGTCCCCCAGTATCAAAAGAGGTCTTCACCCTTTCAAAGGATGAAACAGCGGTGATCACCTCGATTTCTTCATCTTCCTCCTGAATGTCATCCGCTCCAGCCTCGAGGGCGAGCTCGTAAAGCCTATTCTCGTCTATCTGATCTTTCTTGAAGGTAATGAGGCCCTTTTGCTCGAACATCCAGGCTACGCAACCAGCCTCGCCCAGGTTGCCCCCGGCCCTTTCAAAGATATGCCTCACCTCTGCTACCGCCCTGTTTTTATTGTCGGTCAGCACATCGAGCAAAACTGCGACCCCTCCCGGCCCATAACCCTCATAGGTGAATTCCTCGTACGTTGTCCCCTCTAACTCGCCCGTTCCCTTCTTTATCGCCCTTTCGATGTTATCCTTGGGCATGTTCTCTGCTTTGGCGCCTGCTATGGCAAGCCTCAGTCTGGGGTTTAAATCGGGATCCTTCCCGCCGAGCCTCGTAGCGACGGTGATTTCCTTTATAAGCTTGGTAAACACCTTCCCCCTTTTTGCATCAACTGCTCCTTTTTTATGCTTTATGGAGTGCCATTTCGAATGACCTGACATATACCTCTCCTTTGAAGATGTTTAATACGCTCCCTCTGGCTTGATCGTTTGATTGACAATCTCTATAGCATATTCGTCTTATGTATGCCAGAGTAATTTGAGAGCAACGACAATGCCGATGCCCGCTGTTCAAGGGTATGATGGGAAAAAAGACACCTCCATGCCCATAGGTCTCACCACGGCTGACGTATGCGGCCTTACGCAATGGGCAGTCGTCGTTTTCAAAAAACTAAATTGTTACGTAAGATCTTATGGGATGAAGACCTCTGGTGTTTGAACCGCAGTTCAAGGAGATGGCTTCTTGACAACGTGGTAAAAGCCATATAGCCTAAGACAGACTTTATAAGGAAAGGAGTGGGAAGATGAGACAAAAAGTAACCGTGGTTGGGGCTGGAAACGTGGGCGCTACCGTGGCCATGAGGGTTGCCGAGAAGGAGCTCGCCGATGTGGTTCTTATCGATGTCCTCGAGGGGGTGCCAGCAGGAAAGGCACTGGATCTAACTGAGGCTGCCCCTATCGAGTGCCACGACGCCACGATCACCGGGGTTACCAACGACTACGGCCAGGCAGAGGGCTCCGATATCGTGGTGATCACCGCAGGTGTTCCCAGAAAGCCGGGTATGAGCAGGGATGACCTGCTCTCTACCAATGCGGGGATCATGAAATCCGTTGTCACCGAGATCAAGAAAGCCGCACCTGATACGATCCTCATCATTGTGAGCAATCCCCTTGACGCTATGTGCCATGTGGCCTTAGACACCAGCGGGTTCGATAAAAAACGGGTGCTCGGCATGGCTGGGGTCTTGGACTCAGCCCGGTTTCGTGCCTTCATCGCCATGGAGCTCAAGGTGTCGGTGGAGAACACCCACGCCTTTGTGCTCGGGGCCCACGGGGACACCATGGTGCCCCTTCCCCGATACTCCTACGTTGCTGGAATCCCCATCACCGAGCTTCTCAGTCAAGAGAGGATCGATGCAATCGTTGAGCGCACCAGGAACGGGGGAGGCGAGATCGTGAACCTGCTCAAGACCGGCAGCGCCTACTATGCCCCTGCCTCGGCAGCGGTCGACATGGTAGGGGCGATCCTCAAGGACAAGAAAAAGATCCTCCCCTGCGTTACCCTTCTCCAGGGCGAGTACGGGATTAAGAATCTCTTTATCGGGGTGCCGGTGAAGCTGGGTGCTGCAGGAGCGGAGGAGATCATCGAGATAAAGCTCACCTCAGAGGAGAGTGAGGCCCTGAACAGGTCGGCTCAGGCAGTGCAGGGGCTTGTCGATGATCTGAAGAGGCTCGGCTAGCATCTCTGTTCCACGGAGTAATGGAGTATTGGATGATTGGAGTGATGAAAACCATCGGTGCTGCTATCTATCCCTGGATGGTCCATGGGAAAAACGTATTGGCACGAGCTTCCTTGCTTTCAAAACCCTTCCTCCGATTCTATCCCATTCCTCCATTCCTCCAGTACTCCAGGCCGCCTTCCTTGGGGCTCCCAAAGAGATAGTTCCCTGGGCGTGGATTTTTCACTTCTTCAGCTTTTTAATGAGCATCGGCACTATCTCCATGGCATCTCCCACAATGCCTAAGTCAGCCACCTTGAATATGGGCGCATACGGATCCTTATTGATTGCAATAACGGTCTTCGCCGAGCTCATACCAACGAGGTGCTGGATGGCGCCGCTGATTCCGACGGCTATATAGAGCTGAGGCCCCACGGTCAGTCCCGATTGCCCAACCTGCTTGGTGTGGGGGATCCAATCCAGTTCAACAAGGGCCCTGGATCCGGCCGTTACGCCTCCAAGCGCATCGGCCAACTTCTGGATGAGTGCGAGATTTTCTTTTTTCCGGCACCCCCTTCCGGCTGCCACAATGATGTCGGCATCCTCAATGCCGACACCCCCTTCATCGACAAGCTGTTCGGCGGCTATGAGCTTTGTCCTGATTGAAGCCGGAGAAAGCGCTACCTCGAAATCCTCTATGTGCCCTTTCCGTGAGCTATCAGGCTCTAGAGCAGAAAAAACATTCGGCCTGACCGTGGCCATCTGGGGCCTCGTGTACGGCGAGACGATAGAGGCCATGATGTTACCGCCGAACGCAGGTCTTGTCTGGACCAGTTGCCATTTTTCATCTATGTCAAGGCCGGTACAATCAGCCGTAAGCCCAAGCTGTAACCGTGCTGCAACCCTTGGGGCCAGCTCTCTGCCGTGGGGTGTAGCGCCAAAGAGGAAGACAGAGGGTTTTTCCTTTGAGATGAGCGCGGATACGATGCTGGTGAAGCCCTCAGAGGTGAAGCGGCTGAGGAGTTTATGCCGGCACCTGATCACCCGGTCTGCACCGTAGGTGATGAGCGTATCGAGCCCCGTGAGTCTCTCGTCACCGAGGACCACGACCGATAGGTGCTGGCCTAGTTTGTCGGAAAGCCTGCGTCCCTGCGAAAGGAGCTCCTTGACTACCTTCTTTGGGATAAGCTCTCCGGCCTTCTCTTCACATTCTCCCCAGATAAATATACCTGAAAAGGACCTCAGTTCTTCTTCAGAGGCCCTTCTTCTCTCAATGGAGAGGGCCTCTGTCGGGCAACGGGATACGCAGGCCCCGCAGAGCGTGCAGTTGGCCTGCACCTGGGCCACCTGATCAAGAACGGCAATAGCGCCAAAGGGGCAGACCTCCTCGCAGATACCGCAGCCCGAACACCTGTCTGTGTCAACTTTGAGCATTGTATTCCTTAACCCTGACTATTTAGCCGCCAAGACCCCAAGGCACTAAGATTAAAGAACTTTTCTTTTGATACCCTCTCTATATCCTTTGTGGCTTCGTGCCTTGGTGGCGAACTGAATTGTTATACTCAAATGAACTTCCTTTCTTTCAGGAAGGCGATCGCTTTTTCTGTGGCTGCCTCCGCATCACTGCCGTCGATAAGCTCCCCACGGTCCTTTACGAGAGGAGGAAAGATCTCCACGACCTGGGTTGGTGAGCCGTGTAGACCGAGCTTGCCCTGCTCAAGTTCGAGATCGGATGCGCTCAGCGCCCGGAGCTCCTTTTTCCGGGCATCAAGAATTTCTTGAAAGGATGACACGCTCCGTATCATGGGCCCCTTGCTTATAGAAACGAGGCCGGGAAGCCGCATCTCCACGATCTCATAACCACTTTCTACCTCCCTTTTTACCCTGACCCTTTTCCGATTCGGGGCGAGCTCAACGCCTACCGCATACATGATCCCCGGGAGTCCGAGGATTTCTGCAATCTCGGGGCCTACCTGGGCTGTGTCGCCGTCTATTGCCTGTTTGCCCACGATGATCAGATCAAAGTCTCCTTCGATCCTCTTGATAGCCTCGGTCAGGGTAAGGGCAGTGGCCCATGTGTCTGAACCGGCGAATTGTGCATCTGACAAAAGAGTGGCCCTGTCAGCCCCCATCTCAAGGCATCTCATCAGTGCAGAGCCGGCCTGAGGTGGCCCCATTGAAATGGCAACCAACTCGATACCGATTTGCTGCCGCTTCAGGCTTAAGGCCACCTCCATGGCGTATTCACAGAAGGGATTGAGAATCGAGGCCACGCCCTCTCTCATGAGGGTCCCTGTTTCGGGATTTATCGTGACATCAGTAATCTCAGGAACCTGTTTTATACAGACGAGTATCTTCATCTTCTCCACCCTCTCACCACAAAGTCGCTGAGGACGTTGAGATTTCATAATTTTTTGCTTTCCACTGAGAGGGCGGAAAACAAGAAGAATTTACACAATTGTATATCACGAGCATTCTTGCTGCCCTTATTAAGCTTCAAAGAATGCGCCGAAACGGCAGAAAGGATAAAATTTCCACAGGATCGGGGAAAGACATTATTTTTTCTTTCTGTCCTCTCAGCAGAAAGGAATACTATCTTCTCTTGGTGTTCTTTCCGCCTTTGCGGTGAACCATAAGCGTATTCCTTTACATATCAAGCATAGTGCCAGGGTTTACCATGAGGCCCGGATCAAGGGCGCGTTTTACCGCCTTCATCTCCTCCAGATCCTTGTCCGAGAACATGATCGAGAGGAATTCCTTCTTGATCTTGCCAACGCCATGTTCGGCTGAGATGGTTCCGTTAAGGGAGACTACCTTTTCGGCAAATTCTCGGTAGATTGAGAGGCCGCGGTGCATCTCCTCAATGGTTCTGGGCATGATGTTTATGTGAATATGGTTGTTGCCTATGTGCCCGTAGGCAACCCATTCGAGTCCTGCCCCTTCCAGTTTAGATTTGTAGAATGCCCATATTTCCTCAAGGGCCTCGTCCGGGACCGCAAAGTCGGTGCCCAGCTTGTGGAGTTCGGGAATCCTCTTTTTTCTCTTAGCGATTATGGCATTGGTGGTTTCAGGCAGGAGGTGCCTGAACTCCTTGAACCGCTCCAGGTCCCTTTGCTCATAGCCTGCCCATGACCGTGCCAGTGTAGAACCACACTCAAGAGCGAGAGCCTCCAGCATGGAGTAGTCATTATCCCGTGCCTCGGGATCGAATGCTATGTCAAAGAAGATCGCGGCCTCTGCATAATCAGGAATTATCGGCATCCCGACGGTTTTTGGATCTTCTTTTTGTTTGATCCGAAGAAAATCAAGGGCCGAGGCGCTATAAAACTCTATAAATTCCGGGTGGAGGCCTTTCTCTTTGCGCAGCAGCTGAACAAATTCGATGGCCTTGTCATCTGACGGCAGAAACAGCACGATGGAGATGGGGTTTGCCCATCTCCGGAGTGCCACCTCGACCTGGGTAACTGCCCCAAAGATACCCTCGCTCCCGATAAAAAGGTCGAGCAAGTCCATATTAGGCGCAGAGAATATGCCGGCAGCGTTTTTTGTCTTGGGCATGGAATAGGTTGGGACCTTGATTGTTGTTTCACTTCCGTTGCTGCCGATCACTGTAAACCCTCCGGCAGGTGTTGCAAAGTATTTGCCCCGAGGAATCTCGAGGACCTCTCCTGAGGCCAGTATGACCCTCATCCACCTCACCCAGTTCCGTGTGGGTCCGTATCGATAGGTTCTGGCTCCGGATGCATTGGTGGAAACAGTCCCACCTAAGGCCGCCCCCATCTCGGTCGGGTCGGGAGGATAGAAATAGGTAGCGTGATCTTCCCGGTATTCCTGGAGAAACCTTTTGGTTTCAGGAGAACCGTTTTCATAGAGGCCAGGGAAGTTTTTTTTCATCGCCCAGGTATTGAGATCCCGTACGGTCACACCGCCCTCTAAGCAAAAAAGCCACTCCCTTGTCGACCTATCATACCTAAGCTCCAGAACTTTATAGAATCTTTCAAGGGACACGATCGCCCCTCCATAGGGTACGGCACCGCCTACGATGCCCGTTCGTGCGGCGGATAAGGTGACCTTGATGCCCCTTTTTTCCATCTCCCGAAAGATTGCTGAAAGCTCTGCTTCAGTGGTTGGGAAAAAGAGGCATTCGGATCCCTGGTGAGAGAGCTTCGACTCATCAACGAGATAGGAGCTATAATCCTTGATGATATCCCCGGAGCTCTCCACACGCCGAACCGTATCGAAAGCTACAAAAGGTACTTGTTCAGAGGTAATCTCATACATGGCTATACCGCTTGACCATCTTCGGCGAGAGATCGCCGCACTATGGAGATTAGTATAGATAAAACGAAAGAGAGGCAAGTTCAAGCGAATTCAGGATATCCATGCACGACTCGCCCTTTTCACCAGGATACTAGGCGTTTTCATAGCTCGATATCTTGCCATGTGCGTCAGGTTTTGTTGCTGTGTTTCCAGGCCCAGAACGGCTGAAGGAAAAAGATTTCCATTCGTCTGACTCTTCTTGACAACAAAACCGAATATCATTAGCTTATCGTTGAGATTTATGCTAATGAGGGTTGCGATTATTGATGAACGATGAGTAGGTATGAGCTATGGAAGAAGTGACACCGACAAAGGAAACTGTGTATGATGTTATTATTATCGGAGGAGGGCCGGCCGGCCTCACTGCTGCGATATATACGTCAAGGGCAAGGCTTTCCACCGTCTTGATTGAAAAATTGGGCACCGGCGGCCAGGCAGCCGTCACTGATAAGGTGGAAAATTACCCGGGCTTTATGGGGGGTGTATCAGGCCCGGAGCTCGTTCACAACATGGAGGAGCAGGCCAAATCCTTTGGTATGATTACCCTGTTCGGTGAGGTCACCAGGATCGTGTGCAGCGATGAGGATGCCATCAAAGAGGTCTATGTCGATGACCGCTTGGAGCCATACAAAAGCCTGTCGGTGATTATTGCCGCAGGCCATGAGCAGGGAAAGCTCGGGATACCGGGTGAGAGCGAGTTTACCGGCAGGGGTGTTTCCTATTGTGCAACCTGTGATGGCGCCTTTTTCAGAGATCTATCCGTTGCGGTGATAGGTGGGGGAGACGTGGCAGTTGAGGACGGCCTTTTCTTAACAAAGTTCGCAAACAAGGTCTTCCTTATCCACCGCAGGGAAAGGCTGAGGGCGACGAAGATCCTGCAGGAGCGAGCCTTTCACAGCGATAAGATGGAGCTTGTCCTCAATTCTGTGGTGGAAGAGATCCTTGGAGGGCCTATGGTCAAGGGGGTGAGGGTGAGAAACCTCACGACCGGAAAGATCACGGAGCTTACGGTAGAGGGGGTATTTGTATTCATCGGCTGGAATCCGAGCCTCTCTTTCCTCAGCGGTGTGGTAGAGCTCAGCAATGATGGCTATATCATCGTGAATAGCGAGATGAGGACCTCCCGCGATGGTGTGTTTGCCTGCGGTGATTGCTGCAAGAAAAAGCTCAAGCAGATCGTAACTGCCTGCGGCGATGGTGCGACTGCTGCCTTTTCAGCCCAACAATTCGTGGAGAGGATCAAAGGGGAGGAATATATCTAACGCTCCTCTGTTTTCCCCTTAAACTACCACACTCGACAATAGAAGCGATGAGTATTCCTCTCCCGAGTCTCTGAGCAAAGCCTGCCATGTGGCGTGACCCGTTGGCCGTAATTTTGATACCGTGGTCATGGTGAAGGTATTGGGCTACGTGAAGTAATCTCATTGCCTTTCGCAATAGCCGAGCCATTGGTCATGCAGAGTGTATTGGATTTTTATGGAAAGGGCTGAGATAAGAACAAGCCCCAGCCTCTAAAAGTGGTGACATTAGTGGTGGAGCTGAGGGGGATCGAACCCCTGACCTCATGACTGCCAGTCATGTGCTCTCCCATCTGAGCTACAGCCCCATCTGTAAAAATTGCTACCAGATAAATGGTTAGGTGTCAATACTTTAATCTTATTTAATCTTTATTCTTTCGTTGTGTTAGCTTATAAAAAAATACAGGCAATCCTTATCATGGGGAGCAGGAACTACAGTATCCTCCCTAAGGGAAATAAATGCTTTACTACAAAAGGCTTTGATACAGTTGACTATTGGGAGATAATTGGTTAGATTATAGTACACTATTAGTAACCATTACTAAAAAGGAGATACGCAATGAACGATATCATGGAACAAGGGCCAGCCAATCCCCTCAAGATCCAGGACATGACCTTCAGAGATGGTCACCAGTCCAATCTAGCCACCAGGATGCGAACCGAGGACATGCTGCCCATTGCCGAGAAGATGGATGAGGTGGGCTTTTGGTCTATGGAGGTGTGGGGAGGTGCGACCTTTGACACCATGCACCGATTCCTGGGCGAGGATCCTTGGGAGCGGCCCAAAACTCTAAAGAAGTACATCAAGAAAACCCCCTTCTCCATGCTCCTGAGGGGACAGAATCTTGTGGGCTACCGCAACTACGCAGACGATGTGGTTCGGGCCTTTGTAGACAGGGCATGCGATGTGGGAATTGATATCTTCATGGTCTTCGATGCCCTCAACGACCTCAGAAACTTCGAGACCGCGGTGGAGCGCATTAAGGCCAATGGGAAGCACTTCTCCGGAAACATCTGCTACACCCTTACCGAGCGGCACCTCGGCGGCGATGTTTTTAACCTGGACTACTACATCGCAAAGGCCAAGGAACTCGAGGCAATGGGGGCCGATTCCATTCGTGTCAAGGATATGGCCGGTATCATAGCCCCCTATGACATCTACACCCTGGTCACCGAGCTCAAGAAGGCGATAAAGCTGCCTCTTCACCTGCACACCCACTACACCAGCGGCATGGCCTCGATGAGCTACCTCAAGGCAGTGGAGGCCGGCATTGATATCGTGGATACCTGCCTTGCTCCCTTTGCCATGCGGACTGCAATGCCTGCAATCGAGCCCTTAGTCGTCACCCTTCAAGGGAGTCCGCGGGACACCGGCTTTGATCTGGACAAACTCCTCAAACTGGGTGAGCACCTCGAGAGCATTGCCCCCAAGTACCGCGATTATCTGGCCACCAACACCATG